>JAVYNU010000001.1:343671-586985 GCA_038735125.1 Ignisphaera sp. | reverse complement strand
CTAACACCCCTAACAAACTCTATCTCCATAGCGTCTAAGCCAAGCTCCCAAACCCTCCTAACACCATTAGGCGTAGACTTCCTAGGAGTCGAATTGGGTATACCAGCCGTGCCTATGAAAAGCTTTGGAACGTCCCTTGGCATAGAGCCCACAACAAAATGTATTGCTTGGAGAACTCAAAAACTCTATCACCATAAAACCATTTGCCTAGGCTCACACTTGCAACATCTCAGTATAAGCTTGGGATGCCCAGCCACTTTCATCGATAATGCCCAGAACCCCCGTCTAACCTCTAGATCGGCACCATCAACAGTTCTAACAATTTCTGTGAAGGTCTTGTAATAAACCTTGTACCCCCTTTAGCCTATGGACGGTGGTACTCATAGACCCACCCCCATGCTTTTCTCAATCTTGGTTTCAACATATTCTTCAAATCCTTTGGCTAGAAACTATTTGGAGAGCTTATTGCTAGAGGATGAGAGATTGTGAGCAGCTAGACCTCTATACAGGGTTTGAAAGAGAGTCGTTTTAGCTGGCATCTACATGCTTTGAGGAGAGCGAATCTAGGCCTGCTCTACTCTTCGAAGATCTTCTTATATAGTTCGTTGAATAGCTTTATATATTCTTGTCCCTTGTCCGTCGTCATGTACTCATTCCCTTGTTTGATTAGAAGCCCTTTTCTCACTAGCATCTCTATATATCTCTTGGCTGTCTTTGTGTTTAGGTTGCAAGCTAGCAATATTTGCGACAATTTTCTGGGGGTTCTACAGTATGTTAGTATATCCCAGATAATCTCGTAGATGCTCCGCCTCGGCTTCATTCCTATCACATGCAATATCATTTTTATGGGGCTACTTGATGGACTTTGAAAGCACATTTTCTATCTGTTTAGCTCTTGCCAGCCTTCTGAAAATAGTTCTTCTCTCGAGGTATAGATCTAGAACACCATAGCCAAGATATATGGTGGCCACAACAAATCTAAACAAGATTGCGTCTATCCCCCCGCTAACACCCTCTTTCACAGCCAGTAGTATTAGTGCTATAAGCACAACACCCGTTATTGTTAGCACTATCCCCACTAAGACTATGTACCAGCGATAGCCCCTGTAAAGCGATATTACATCTTTTATAAGGTGAATCGTCTCCTCCTCATCCAGCCCATGTATTCTATTATAAGGAGAGGGTAAAAGCCCATACCTCCTTAGAATACACAGGATATTGTAGATTAGTGTAGCTGAAATCAGGAGCCCCACAACACCGAAGAGAACCAACAATACATTGAATAAAAAATTGGTGATGCCTGCGGCCATCAGAGACCCTCTAACAGAGCTACCTACTATTGAGGCTGAAAGGCCAAGCAAAACTGATGAGGCGACAAACCAGATAGACAAACCGTCAATAGCTTTCTTGGCTACCGACCCCCCGTTTCCAGTCACTGCAAACACCACTAACACATAGATGCAACACCCATTTAAAACCATTGTGTATTCCAGATTCGAAAAACTTATAAACAAGAAATGTAAGCCAAGCTGTGGCCAGAGCCCATAGACACTATATTCTAAAGAAATGCCAATAAGGTGAGAAGCAACGCTTTGCATCTGTATATGGCTTGGCATACGTTACTGTATATTGCTTTAAGGAGATTAGAGCCTGTTGCAGTAGGATTTCGCTAGAGGCCCTTGGCTAGATAATGGAGGTTGCCCCAGGCAGAATCTACAAGCTTGGGCGTTAGAAGAGTTGAGAATGCGTGGCTAAAGCTATACGTATACGCTATGAGAATGGCATCTTAAGACCTTTAGAGCTTGTAGACCTGGTCAATGAAAAGGAGGCAGTGGTTTTCATCCACAAGAAAATGGTGAGAAAAGTTCCCGATGAATACGTTGGGATCTTTGGAGAGGCTAGTGTTGAAGAGTTGAAGTAGTAGGAAGACGAGGCTAGAGATATGCAGAGGTTTTCTATTGTTTGGTGCGGCGGCCGGGATTTGAACCCGGGATCTCCGGCTTGGGAGGCCGGCGTCCTAGACCAGGCTAGACGACCGCCGCTAGATAGAGTTTGTTTGTGGTGTGGGGTTTTTTATTTTTAGTTGTTTCTTTTGATGTTTGCTTATTTTTGTTTTCTTTTCTGTTTCTGTTTTTGCTGGTGTTTTGTGTTGGGCTCTAGGTTTTTGTATTATGCTTTGCTTGTTGTTGCAACTGTCTTGTGGGGTAGCTCGTTTGTTTTCATCAAGTTTTCTGTTGAGAGTGTTTCTGGTTTTGGCTATACCTTCTATAGGATGTTGTTTGCGGTTGCTCTGCTTACCCCTGTTGTTTTGCTGAGGTTTTCTAGAGGTTTGTTTGATTACAGGGGTTTTGTGGGGGGTTTGGCTGTTGGTGTAGCTTATATGCTTGGTCTTCTTCTCCAGGGTATTGGAACGAGATACACACTCCCATCTACAAGCGCTTTTATCACCGGTTTGAATACTGTTCATGTCCATGTCTACTGCGCCTTTGTTGAGAGGAGCTACAGCCTCGATCTCTTGACCTCTCTTCTAATGGCTTTGGCCGGTCTATACATGGTTACAGCTCCTAGCGGTGGTTTTGGCTTTGGCGAGGCAATGGTTTTTGCAGGCTCTATTGCATGGGGTGCTCAAATAGTTCTTGTGTCTAGGTATGGCAGGGTTGCTAGAAGCTATACAGATTTTCTCTACGGCATGTTCCTACCATCTTTGGCTCTAGCACCATATGCTCTAGTAGTTGACAACCCCAGGTCAATAGGTTTGGGCACATGGCTGTACATAGTATATCTTGCTGTGGCCTGCTCTGTTGCAGCCTCGTATCTACAGGTAATTGGGCAGAAGTATGTTAACCCGGCTATAGCCTCTATAATATATCTTCTCGAGCCCTTCTTCGCACTGCTATTCTCCATATTCATGTATGGCGAGAAAGCAGATCTTGTTAGAGTTTCTGGCGGGGCTCTAATAACATTTGCAATATTCGTTTCTGCGAGGGGTGGTGCAAAGAGTAGTGGTGCTGGCTCGGCATGTAGCTGGTGATGCGCTCAAAGGACCTTTATAGAGCTTTTCTCAAGCTCTTTTCTAAGCTCCTCAACAACCCTCTGCTCAGGTGCTTCAAAAACTATCTCAACTGTTGCATAGCCGACTGGTGTGTATAGGCTGTATCTATCGTGTCTAACATCTATTATGTTGCATCTATATCTATAGAATATGTTTAGAGCTTTTAGAAGCTCTCCCGGAGAATCCCTCAAAACCATTCTCAGTATAGACACCCTGCCATCGCTTGCCAACCCCCTCAAAACAACTCTGTAAAGCGTTGTCAAATCTATGTTACCACCACTAACAACCAAAACAACATTCTTTCCACTGTTGTGCATATAGCCTTCCAGTAGAGCTGCTAGAGGAAGGGCTCCAGCACCCTCAACAACTATCTTGGACCTCTCCATGAGGAGATATATAGCCCTCGCAATGGAGTCCTCATCAACTGTGACAACATCGTCTACAACCTCATTCATGATCTCAAAGGTTTTTTCACCAACACACTTGGTTACAACAGCATCGGCTAGAGAAGGAACTGGCTCCACCTCAACTATTCTCCCATACTGTCTAGAGACAGAGTATTTCGGCGCATTCCTAGGCTCGACACCCACAATCCTAACCCCTGGTCTAAGCCTCTTCAAAACAGCTCCAATACCAGATATTAGTCCACCACCACCCACAGGAACAAGAACAGCGTCAACAGACTGTATCTGCTCAGCAATCTCAAAACCTATTGTACCCTGCCCAGCTATAACCTCCAAATCATCGAATGGGTGGACAAACAAGGCCTTGTTCTCGCTTGCAATCTCCAAAGCCTTTCTATAAGCATCATCATACACACTGCCATGCAGAACAACCCTTGCCCCATAGCCCCTAGTGGCATTGACCTTGAAAACAGGTGTGGTTTCGGGCATAACAATAGTCGCTTCAACACCTAGAATAGAAGCAGCATATGCAACTCCCTGCGCATGATTGCCACTAGAAGCTGCTACAACACCTCTCCTCTTAGCATCATCCAAATGCCTCCAAATCTTATAGAAAGCACCCCTGATCTTGAAAGAGCCCGTCTTCTGCATATTCTCAAGCTTCATATAAACACTGTTTCCACTCAACCTTGAAAATGTTCTGCTAAAATCCAGTGGCGTTCTATGAACCCTCCCAGATAAAACATTTAGTGCATCTCTGCTATAGCTGAACACCTCATCGATTAATTTGGTCAATGCACAGCCCCAATGCAAACTATTCTTGGCAATAAATTGAGGGGCCAAGACTTATAAACTTTCGCAAGCAGTAGACAAGAACACATCGTCTACAGTGACAATGCAAAACTTGCTTATATAGACTATGACCACAGAAACATGAAATCATTTTATAGGTATGCGAGTAAATAGAGCACAAGCTAAAAAGAGTTCAAAAATCTTTGTCTATTCTAAACCTGCCAAGCCATATACATTAAGAGCTGCTGAAAAGCCATGTACAGTCTTAAGGAGTTCGATCTTGGCTACGTATAAACATCATGCAATATTCTATTATTGTTTTCTACTCCTCTCGCTGCTGTGCAACCTCTTCATAGCTTCCTCTAAACACTTTCAATACCTTGTTGTGGTACACTATAATACCCTTATCAGTTATCTCGAATGGATGCCTCTTCATGCTGTGGCTAGTTCCCCTCATCTTCCACACTATCAAGCTTCTCTTAAGCTCACCATTAATCTCATCAAGATCCAGTCTCACTATACCGTCAGCAGCATGCTCCACCCCGGGCCCTCCAAACCCCCTTTCAGTTACCGATACCTGGCTAACTAGAAATGCTGTTACCCCCAATCCACTCAAAACCTTCTTTATCTGCATGACAACCCCTCTAGCCATCGACGGTCTTGTGATATAGAGCGTTGAGACAGAGTCTATAACAGCCCTCTGCGCATTGAGCTCTTTGACAGCATCTCTAATAACATCCACTAAGTGGCCAACATCTGTTGGGTCTGGAACAACATACTTCTCCCTCTTAGCATATTCCCCAACTCCACCAGTAAAAGCATCAACTATTTCAAACATGCCTTTCTTCTCAAACTGTGTAACATCCCATCCAAACTGCCTCATATTCTGCTTAACTTGCGCTGGGTGCTCCTCAAGAACAACATATATCCCTGGCTCACCCATCTGAAGACCACTCCAAATGAACTGCTGACTCAGTATACTCTTCCCAGTTCCAGGACCCCCACTAATCAACACAATATTCCTCTTTGGTATGCCACCATACAAAATCTCGTCAAATCCTGGTATACCTGTCTTTACCCTTTCAGACATAACAGTCACCAAAAATAAAATGATTTAAGCTCCTTTTAATTTTATCTTATAGCACAGACCAGCCGTTTAGGGTTTTGCATTATTTCTCATGAATTTTAATTATTTTAATCACTTTCCCCTATTATTGAGGGCGAAAACCTATAAGATTGTATGCTGATAGCTGTTTGTGTGGTTTCCGATGAAGGTGTTTATCCGCCTAGCAAGGCGGGTGCCAGAGGGTGTGTATAGGTGGTAGAGTATTGCAGGCGTATGTGGGGGACATGGGTCTCCCCAAAGAGCCTCTGCAATGAAGAATGAAACCAGAGGAAGGGGGAGAACAAGGGATGAGGGGATGAAGCAAAATAATCAGAAGTATTTAGAGGTAATTAAAAATAATGAACAGACCCGAACCCCTCTCTAAGCCACAGCCACAATAGGAACAATATCTTCGAATGCAGCTCTAATACCCTCAATAGCTGTTATAGATATTGTCTCGGTGTCTAGACTATATATAAGATCTTTGAACATTATCAAGACCCTTCTAAACTTGTTGTAAAAATCAGATGTTGTGAGACCAGCCTCTGCATAAGCATCTGAGAGTATTGATGCTACAATGTATCCTGTTAGCCCAGCCCTACGCGCCTCTTCAACATATCCCTCTCTCAACAAAGCATCTACAGTACTCATAAACCTTAGCAAAATATCTACCAGGTGGAAACATGCATCATTGCATTTATTCAAGACCCTCGCCTTTTGCTAGTATAGAGCATAGTATTACTATTTAAGTAGCGAAAAGCGAGAAATATTGCGATTTATAGTGTGTTTAGCTAGTTTAATCTATTCAAAGATCCATATCTTTGCATTTGATAGTTCCTTATTTTCAATTTGTTTCACCGCTTCTTTACCACACAACAAATTTCCTTTCGAATCCTCAAATTCTATATGAATAGCCTTCTTCTCAATGTCTATAACAATCCTTGCCACCCCATCTTGGAGATTTGCAGAGAGATAAATCTGCTTTGCCTTCCTGCTTCTTGCAATATCATCAATTCTTTTAACCGCGTCTTGGTAACCAATTTTCTCGCTTATCGATTGAATTGTTCCATTTCTCACTATTGTGTAGAGGTTTAGCGGGTCTATGCACTCATTTGAGAATGCAATATCCATGGCTCTCTCAGCAGCCTTCTCAATTGCAACCTCTTGTTTCGTAGGAGAAGACTGGGACCGCGAAACTGGAGCAGGTGAGGATTGTGCTTGAGGAGTTAGCGATGCTACACTTCTTGAGACCTCTCCTAAGTTGATTTGAAGCAGTGACATAAGCCTGCCCTTCCCAGAGACTATGCTATGTGGAAAATGTATGATATCACGAAGTATTTCCCCTTCCCCAATCTCTATAACTTCTATAGAGCCATTAGGTGCATACAAGTAATTAGAGGCTATGTTCTCGCATTCACCCCCCTCAAATATATATTCCATCTCAACAGCTCTGCAGGCTTGTACAACCCCCCTAATCATCTCAATTGATATGAAAACCCTTCTAGAGGCATCCCTATATGTTATTCTGCCTGTGAACCCCTTTACAATTTGCTCTGCAATAACCTTCCCCAAAGCCTTTGTACTTGCATCTATTGTTACAACTCTGTTTCCACTGCTTAAAAACATTTTCCATACCCCATATATTATTGTATGTAAAAAGGTTTTTATATAAAAACAAAAAATTTAAGTTTCTGTACTAACCCAATAGAGTTCTGGGGCTGGTTTATATGAGTACAGTAATAAAAGAATTCAATAGTGTTGCAGAACTTATGAAAAGTCTAGATGATGAGATTTCAGAGTACAGAAAGAGGCTTGGAGAGCTAATAAAAAGGTTAGAGGAGCTTAGGGTCAAAGCAGAGCAAGAGAAGAAGCTAAAGAGTCTTTTATCCAAACTCGGGTTGCCAGAGACTAGCACAGCCAACGAAATTGCCCTTAGGAATGTTAGAATAATTGTTAACCCCGTTGCATCTCAGGAGCTTGCCACAATAGAATCTGCTATAGAATCTCTAAACAACAGAGTGATGCAACTAACGGCTATCAGAAAAGAGGTTGAGTTGCTGGGTAACATAGATGTTGAGGTAAAAATATCTGTTGTCTATATTGATGGGCTTCCAAAAATAGTTTTGCTTAGGATGTAAAACAAGAAATTTTTTCTTGGCTAGAATATCTCCTCCTCTCTCATGAGCCTCCGAGCTATAATAGCCCTGACCCTGAAAGCTACATAAACAGCTACTCCAAGACCAATTAAAGTCCCTATAATAGGCATGTACCTCCATATAAGCGTCTGTATTGTTGGCGATAGATATTCAACTGTTGTTGTATCACTACCCAAGTTAATGTATATTGCTTTTGATTGGTAACTTGGATGAGAAATTATTATCTCATATGATGAGAATGGCAGTTGCGTTGATATGCTCCCATCTTCTGATGATAAGAGTGTTGTTAGAGTCAACCCCGTCTCCATATTTCTTATAGTTACAACAGCATCTTTCACTGGTGTTGTACCCTCTCTGAGATTTATGGTAAGCTTGTACCTATTTCTAGAAACCGTTATAGTTGCCTGTGTATTGTTGTATACTGCAACAGTCACAGGCTTTGATGAGGAGTAGATGACCGTAAACGCTTGCTGTGGAACCAGCTGAATTGTGTATGTGCCGTATGGAAGCGTTATGTTGCCTCCTCTAAACTTCTGTACATATAGAGAGCCATTGATGTATAGATTGAAGTCTCCGAGCAATCTTCCAATGGGTTCGTCAATGATTCTTATAGATAGTGTGTATCTAATCCTTGGAACCCTTATGCTCGTGGTTATGGGGCTTGAAACAAAAATGTTTGTAGATGTATTGGCATAGACGCTTTCAAAGCCTTCAGCAGGCTCTACATAGATGGTGTAGTTCCCGTATGGCAAGGATGTTGTAATCCTCCTGCTAGCGGGGTCTACAAGGAATGTCTCGTTAATGGCTCCCATGACACTTGCTTTCAGAGGTGCTATGAGTCTATCGAAATCATCTCTAAAGTAAACTGTGACCATGTGCTTCTTTCTCTGTATTGTAGCGTTTATGGCCATGTCCCTATCTACGTGGACAACGCTCACATAGTCTTCATAGACATTTTCAAATCCTTTTGATGGGGCTATTGTGATGTTCCAATTGCCATATGGTAGAGACACTGATAAAGTGTTTATGCTTGTTTTGGATATTTTTGAGCTGCCATTGACTAGTATATCGATTGGCGCTATGAGTGCTTCGCTTATAGCGTCTTTCACATACATTGATAGGGTATATGTTTTTCTCTCCATAGCTATACTCACATCCTTATCGCTGTCTATGAAAAGCCTTAGCGTCTTCCCATAATATGCTCCCTCAAAACCACTAGCGGGTCTAACAACAATTGTTGCATTCCCATAGGGTATAGCAAATGTGGTGTTCAAAGCCTTGGAGAGAGGTATCGATAAATTATATTCTATGCCATTTGATACAATCATTTGTAGTGGCACAATAACTGAGCTATTGGTTATAGAGTCAAGCACTTTTATGCGAACATTGTACATTCTTCTCTGGAGCGAGACACTTATGTTAGCGTCTTCATTGACGAAGAGACTTATGTATGTAGAGTTGTAGGCCGCTTCAAAACCCTCAGCCGGTCTAACAGTTATTGTGTGCTGGCCATATATAGCGGATAGCGTTACCATCGATGCCATTGTGGGGCCTGCAACAACTTTGTCATCGAGTAAAATGATGTATGGTGCTACAACTTTTTTCGAGATGCTATCAGCAATATTTACTGTTACTCTAAATGTCTTGTAGCTTAGCTGAACAGCCTTGTCCATGTTTCTGAAGCTTGTGGCCACTATATTGTCTATCTCTACACTCTCTATATACGGCTCCTCATAGTCAATCCTAATGCTGTACACCACACCCGGTATAATGTTCCTTACAACGATCTGGCCATTCTTATCAGGTTTCAGAGTTATGTTTCCAGCAGGGTATCTGAAGACTGCGTAAACCTTGCTAATCGATTCATTGACTGGTAGCAGGATTTTTAACCTTAGGCTTGGAGCCATTATAGAGTCTAGCGACACTGGCTTGGATGATGACGCCAAAGTGTTGATGTTTTTGATAACGACGATGTTATTTGATGTTACTAGGATTGATGTTGATAGATCCTCTAGCACAGACCCGTCTATGTATCCACTCTCAGAGGCAACCAGATATGTGGAGTTTCTGAGGAGTGGCATAGCATACTGTTTAGAGGCTATAATCTGTATCCCATTAGATAATGCAACAGCATATGAGTATGTTTGTCCAGCTATCGCTGTGAAAATTCTTCTTATAGAGGTTTCAAATGGGTATATGTGTTGCAGGGTAAAGCTCGATCCGACGCTATAGAATCTTATGTTGCTTGAAGAGGGGGTGTTAACACTAGCTATAACAGCTCCTCCAGATGGATATGTACTCACATCAACAAGCTTTGACCCACTCCCAACATAATCAACAACACTATTGCTAATCAGAATATTGTTGCCCTGGATACTGACTGTAGAAAGCATTACTGTACCCGATGATGATGAGCCAAAGACTGCTATTGTAGATGGTGAGGCAGCTCCCATCACGAATCTCATTGAGTCAAAGTTTAGGGGTAGGGAATCCTTTGTCTCCGCCTTTGGTTGATAGGATATTGGCACATTGGAGAGATCAAACAGTGATACCTTTACACGCATAAACGGTGGAGGCCCATAAACCTTTAGAGCGTTTCTCGTGTCTGGAGGCCATGGAAGTATAACTAGGGGTATATCAACCTCATCATCGACTACCTTATAGTACTTGGGGTTGAAGTTGAAGAACCATATAACATTTCCCGCCATATCCCTTATACTCAGATTGGCTGAAAGTATTTCATTTCCCACCACAGGTATTGGTATCCTTGCCAAGCCATTTCTATCAGCATTGACACCGTAGAGATAAGATATGTTGAGCACTTTGCTGTATGCCAGAACCTCCACAAGTGCGTTAGGTGCTTTGTAGAGGGTGTTGTTATATATATAGGAGATGTTGGTGATCAAGACAATGTACTGTGCCGGGAGATAGGATACAAAAACCTGGGATGCATCATAGTACACACTAGTCGATGTAAACACCTTCAAGGGCTCGACATCCTGAACATAGATCTTGTCAATGTGCAGAGATGCATTCCCTGTTGTATACCCAGCTCTGAAAACCCCTGGGAGATTCTCGTCGAATGCATATACATAGCATTTCATGCATGGCAGCGTTCTTGGCCCGCCCTCGCTTACAAGCACAACAATCTTTGTTGACCCATCAGCGCCTCTTGCAATATAGGCTTTATCGACATAGAAATCTGCTCCAAGAACTCTGTGAACATAGCCTATGATATCGCCTCCACTAAGCTTTAGTAACAGTATCTCTCCTTTGTCGCTACCAATTACAACTCTTGTCGGTGGATATCCATCTGTATCAAGCCATGTTGGAGAGCCTGTAAGTGAATAGAGCTGTAGTATCTTTGGCTCTTGATAGGGATCTGAAACATCTATTAGTGCAACTGCGTTGGATCCGTTCATCGTTCCAGCAATCAAGACCCTGTCCTGGCTAACGCCAATTCCATAAACTGGTTTGATCCAGCTTGGCAGGGAGACTCTATAGGCATATGCAAAGTCTGTTGGAAGCCAATCAATCTGAGATGATAGATTATGTACATTTGTTGAAAGTGTAACTACAATTGCTATTAATGCGATTATTGCAACATGTTTTTTGAAATGCATGCGAATCACCCTTACAAAACATATCAATTTGAGATGAACTCTTTTCAATTTTACAACTGTTTATCCACCCATAGCTTATGTGGCTAGGTATATCAATGTTGCTAGAGATGATATTGCAGATACTAGGACAAGTATTGTGGCATGCTTGAATCCTGCCGCCAGAGTTGCCTCGGATGCCTTTCCAGCTATGAGACCCATTATAAAGGAGTTGAGTATTGCCCCAAGCAACATTACAAGTATTAGCGGGGCTGCTGATGCAATTGATATGTTTGCCAGTTTTAGAAGCATATACAGTATTATCACAGGCATTGTGGTTAGCATAACAGCTCCAAAGTATGGGAGGATGACCTGCGATCTCATCCTCCTCCTAGTCTCCTCCTCAAGCTCACTCAAGCTCTGTGTAAACCTAGCTAAGGTGTCTATAACATCTGGGGATCCACCGCCAAAAACAATGGAGTCTGCTAAGAACCTGAAACTGGCTATAGTGAACCACTCTCTAACCCCCCTCAAAGCCCTTCTAAGAGCATTTTCAAGACTATACCCAATCGAGAGAGCGGCAGCTGCTCTAGTAACAACTGGTGTAAGGTTTCTATAGCTTCTCTGAGAAAGCATAACAATACATTTCTCTGGGCTTAGACCAGTCTTCCTAGCCTCACTCAAATCCCTCAAGAAATCAGCTGTCGCCTTAACAAGCCCTTTATGCCCCCTCACAATACTTCGATACTTTATCCACGTTGGTATAGAGATTGTTAAAAGGGCTGCCGTTGTTGATATTATTAACGCTCTCACTTCGTTCAAGCCTATAGAGCCCGAAAACACTCCAAGACCTCCAGATACAATTAACACAAGGATGAATACCGCGACTGATACCGGTAAGAATGTTAGTAGCACTGCATAGGCCAGGTTATAGCTTACAGGGTTTTTGGGCTGATTCAAATGTATTGCAAACATTATTGCGAATCCCAGTGATGGCAAGGCAACGAAGTTGTAGAGCATTGGGGTTGTGATATCAAATGATATTGCTACCCCCTGTCTCATTTGCTGAGCTGCTGTCATTGCACCTTGGACAGCGAAGAAGACGAAGAGTGTTATGGATATTATCACACCAAATATTGTGTATATCTCTAGGAATGATGCAAGCCTATTCAAAATGTTTCTAATTTCATTTGTTCTAGCCTCGAAAAGCTCTCTAGTTCTAATCTCTAGATAGTGAACCACATCACCACCAGTTCTAACAGCTGTTGCATAGCCAAGCATTATGTCTCTGAATCTTGAGCTCGGATGCTCCATAGCAACATTGCTTAGCGCTGTCACAGGGTCTTCTCCAAACATCCTCATCCTTGTCATTATCCTCCTAGCCTCTTCCCTAATAGCCCTGAAAACCCTTAGATTAGCGGCTCTCTCAATAACTCTCTCAAGGCTCTGACCACTAATAGCCATGCTGCTGGCGTAGGCCATGAAGAATGGCAGCTCGTTCTCAACACTATTCCTTCTAAGAGAGGCTTTTAAAGATGGGTATCCAAGACCAATGGAAAAAACAATTATTGGTGCTATGCCAAGAGCTAGTGACAGTATGACCATTGTGACTATAGGTGGAGAGATGAAAATCGCTGTAGCAACAACTGTTGCAATCGAGAATATGGCTGCGAGAAGAGTTGCTGCAATAATAATTGATGCGTATTTGACTGGATGTGTGCTGAGACCAGCCCTCAAAATAGCTCTATCAAGCTCAAATGCTCTTACAGCCCTTTTGCCAATGCCCTCGAAAAATGCAAGCGAAAAAGCTGTGAAAACCTCTCCAAATGTCGGTGGCTTTACCTTCTTAGCTGGTTTTGTTGCTGGCTTCTCAGAGGGCTTCTCAGGCTTAGCCTCTCTCTTCTCTCTTTTCACAAATTTCTTAATCTTGGCTAAGGCATTCATAATCAAGCAACCTTGTATTCGATGCTCTTAAAAACAGATTCTGGATTCATATAGTACCTGTGTATAGTTGATGCAACTGATCTGTAATCAGTTCTACCTGTCTTGACCAGCCACTCTAGAACAGCTTTTCTCCTCTCAACCTCCTGCATAAGACTATCCATAGGCTTTCCAGACAGCTCAGCTATTTTTCTCAGCACAATACTGCTCTTCAAATCGATTGAGAACGCGTCTTCAGCTGGGTTCCACCTCGCAATCTCCTGATAGTTCTCATAGTCTATAACCTCCCAGACATTGGTTATTCTCCTAGCGGGTCTGAGCCTACCCTTCTCATCGGCTATCTGAACCCTTCTGATGACCATGGCGATGTTTACTAGCGGTATGTATGACGGTGGTATGTTCATTGGTGGTGAGGTCAATCTCTTGACAGCAGCATCAATGCTTTCAGCGTGGAGCGTTGTCATGCCGCTGTGCCCAGTTGCAATTGCCTGGAAGAGAACGTATGCCTCCTCGCCCCTGACCTCGCCAACCACTATAACATCTGGTCTATATCTAAGAGATAGCTTGACCAGGTGGAACAGGGATATCTCTCCAACACCGCTACCAACATAGGATGGTCTGGAGACCAGCTGAACCCAGTTCTCGTGGGGGATCCTAATCTCTGGTGTGTCCTCAATAGTAACAATCTTGTATGTTGGTCTAAGCAGAGTTGCCAAAGCATTTAAGGTGCTTGTCTTGCCAGCTCCGGTAACCCCCAGAATCAGTGTAGTCATTTTGTAGTCCATTGCAAGCCAGAAATAGGCTGCTATATCAGGCGATATCGTTTTGAAGCTAATCATATCGGCTATTGTTATTGGAGACTCGCTAAACTTTCTAATAGTGAATGTTGAGCCCCTTGTAGAAACCTCCTCCCTGAATGTAGCGGCAAGCCTGTGCCCGCCTGGCAGAATCGCGTCTAGAACTGGGTATGCAACAGATATGTGCTTCCCAGCCATGTGTGCAAGCTTAAGAACATACTCATCTAGCTCGTTCTCGCTATTGAATATAATGTTTGTTGGGAGAGACTCGTACTTCCTATGCCAAACATAGACAGGTTTGCCAACACCATTACAAGAAATATCCTCAACAAACCTGTCCCTGAAGATAGGGTCTAGAACGCCAAACCCAATCAAATCCCTCTCAACATAGTACTCTATCTTGCTCCAAGAGAATGTGGGGGTCTTTGTGAATCTTATCTGGAACTCCCTCAAAACCTTTCTAGCAGTTTTGAGAAGCACTTTAGAGGCGTCAACATCCATCATAGAAACTGGTTTAATCTCCCACATAACATGCTCTTTAAGATCGTTGAAAATCCTTGCCTCCTCCTCAGTAAGGGAAACCTCGTAGACCTCGTAGAATAGCCTGCCAGTATCCTCCTCCTCAACAATACGGATATAGGCAAAAGGCTCTCTAATAGGATACTCCTCAACAACTCTAAAACCCCTGCTAGCACTATAGAGCTTGTGCACAACCCCCGAAACCCTCTCAACACCCCCACCACCCTCAACAGCCTCAGCAGGCTTAGCCTCCCTCCTCCTACCAAACTTGAAAAGCCTACCAAAACCAGAGAAAACCATAACAGACAGCCACACAACAACTAAACTATGCACCAGTTTATATATTCAAATGAAATAAGACAAACAAAATAAGATAAACCAGAAACTTTATATACTCGAACAAAAATATTATAGACGGTGGTTAAATGAGTAAACTATCAAAAGGCATAGAGCCAATAATAGCAGTAGTAATCCTAGTAGCAGTAACCATAGTAATAGCAATAGGCGTAATAGGCTGGATAATGGGGTGGTGGGGAGTAGCAGCAGGATCAACAGAAATGCTACAGGTAACACCACTCACTCTAAATACCAGCGATACCGGCTGCACACTTATAGTGCAAGTATATAACAAAGGCTCTGCAACAGCCACCATAACCCAGGCAACATTATTAGCAGGCACCACCCAACATACACTTACACCTGCACCAGGGGACTGTGTTAATGGTGGTAAAGCAACAGTGAATCCGGGACAAAGTTGCACCATAAAATTCGCGAGTTCTTCCTGTAGTGGTTTAGTGGCTGGTTTGACCTACCAAGCTAGGATCTATACAGCAGCTGGGAATGTTTATCCAATAGCTGTTCAAGCAACTAGTAGTTAGCGGCCGTTGAACAGTTTTGTGAGATGGCGACAAAAATAATTAAGTTTTTATTTTGTTGTGCTATATTTTTTCTGGTGTTTTGTATGGTTGGTGTTGTCTGGTCTGTTTCAAGTAATCCGAGTGGCTATAGGGATGGTGCTTATTCGTGTTGTGTTTTTGGGGATATTCTCTTTGTTGTTGGTTTTGATGAGGTTGGTGGTTTTGGGAGGCAGAGGTATAGGGTTGAGTCTAGGCGTGTTTCTGATGGGTCTTCTACTGGTGTGTGGGTTGATGACCGTGTTTATGGCTTTGCATCTCTTTTTTCGTGTGCTGTTGTTAGGGGTGGTGTTGTGGTTGTTGGTGCTACTGATAGGTTTTGGAGTTTGGTTGTGTTTGATAAGAATCTTAGTGTTGTTGCTAGAAGAGATTTTGAAAGTTCTAGGTTCATACCATATTCTGTTGATAGTGATGGGGATGTTGTTTTTGTTGGCGGTGTTGAGTTTGTTGGTGAAAGGGGGTATGCTATTCATGTAGAGGCTTTGTCTGCTGATGATCTCTCCCATATTGGGTTCTACACATCGAGCCCCATGGAGAGGAATGCCGCTGCCTATTCTGTTGTCTACAACCCTATGACGAAGGGCGTTGTTGTTGGCGGTTTTGATGAGGCTGATGGTTTTAGGAGGTGGAGAATAGAGATGCTATCTAGAGACCTCTCATTATCAAGGGTTGTCAGACCAGATGTTCACGGCTCTGTAACTGGGTTGGCTGTTGGGTCGCAAGGCTTTGTCTATGCGGTTGGCAGAGGTGGTGTAGCTAAGATAGATAGGAATGGTGAAGCGGCATCGCTAACAAAAGCTGTTTCGGGGGCGCAAATAGTTGCATCTCCAAGCGATTCGAAGCCTATTGGAAGATACGTTGGTGTTGTATCAGATAAAAACTTTCATGTACTGGATAAGAGCCTCAAATTAGTTGATAGTGCTGGGCTTGTTAGAGGTGCGGAGATAACATTTGTTGGGCAGGGGAAGCCTGCAATGGATTCTGAAAGGGTTTATATAGTAGCCAACACCATTGCAACAGATGTTGACTGGGGGTGGAGAATATTGGCTTTGAACCCGTCGCCATCCATATTCAGAAGGATTATCAGATCATAGAAGAGCCTTGTTTGGGGAGAAGACTAGCTATACAGTATCGAGGCCAAGACCCTTTTAAACCTCTCCGGGTCGCTAAGAAAGCTTGTGGCGAGCTCCTCCTCAAGATCAAGCCTATTCCTCTCAACAAGCAGGGGTCTAAGAAAAAGGTACTTAACAACAAAGTAAACAGACGTTGCATCGCTGCTGTACCTACCTAGTAGAACATCTCTGAGCTTCCCAGGCTCATCGAGAAAAAGATCTATGCAGCTCCTGCCATAGAGCCTCCTGCAGTTTATCTCCATAATCTCGTAGAATCCCGGCATCTTACTCTGCATATTCCTCCTAATGATCAAGGCTATTTCAGCTCTATCCATAGCTAGACACACTCAATATTCTTAGAAGGCCATAATATATAAGTTGAAAGATGCGGAGGAGGTTCATAGAATATGAGAAAAGTTTTTAAGCCTCCAGACGTTGCTCCCACCCCAACAGTTTTTAAACTTGAAACAACTACACACCTATAACTCATAGCTAGGAATATATAAGCTTTATTTTAACTATGACCATCTTTTGCTGTTCTTGCTGAGGCTTTTCTAAGTCTATTCATAACTGCTAGTCCAAGCCCCTTCTCCTCAACACCTTCAACAATTGCTATATCGACACCCTCTCTGTCAAGCTCCCTCAGAATCCTAAACAGGTTTCTAGCAATCTCGAAAACGTTTTTTCTCGAGCCATAAGTTAGTATCTCGTCTGCAAATCCCTTGTATCTATGGATTGTCTCAGACGATGCTATTATCGCAACCTTTTTACCTGTTCTCCTAGCCTCTTCAGCAAGCCTGATAACCTCCTCAACCATCTCCTCGGCATCCCCTCTATACTCAACCAGGATTAGTGGTGTCTCTGGGGAGTAGTGCCTATATTTCATACCGGGTGCAAGAGCCTTTTCGCTCTCCATGTAGCCCCTGGCCTCTGGGGATATGATGATCTCCTCTCCAAGAACCTCAACTATCTTCTCTACAGGCATTGCACCGGGTCTTAGAAGCTTCATAGGCTTTGATGTGGCGTCAACTATTGTTGACTCCACTCCGTAGAGTGTTTCCCCAGAATCTATTATAGCGTCTACCCTTCCAAACATGTCAACCATTGCATGGAAACCTGTTGTGGGGCTTGGCCTGCCAGATATATTTGCACTTGGAGCTGCTATAGGCCCTGCACAGCTTATGAGTCTCAGAGCAACTGGGTGAGCAGGCATTCTAACAGCAACTGTTGGAAGGTTTGCTGTCACCTCCTGGGCTACCCTAGGGCCTTTCCTTAGGAGGACTGTGAATGGCCCTGGCCACAGAACATCTATTGCCCTAGCAATCTTCTCTGGAACCTCCTCAGCAACCTCGTAAAGCTGCTTCTTATTGGATATGTGCACAATTAGTGGGTTGTCCATTGGCCTGTTCTTGGCTATGAATACCCTTTTAACAGCCTCTCCATTGGATGCCGAGGCCCCAAGCCCATAAACAGTCTCTGTTGGGAATACCACTATACCCCCCCTCAAAATAATCTCGCAGCACTCTCTAACGGCATTCTCATCTATATTGTCAACGGCTATTCGATAAACCCTTGTTAACACTGGCTATGCTCACCCAGCCCAATGTAGAGGCAATCTCTATGGCATCTAAAAGGCTTTTTGCAATCGGTATTCCAAGAACCTCGAGATCCTCGTCGAGATAATCAGTATCGCTTATCCTGAAGTCTCTAGCGTTTCTAAGGATTACAATTGCCTTCAATCCATTGAGGTAAGCCGCCAAAGCATCTAGCACCTTATCCCCTATGAAAAGCGCTCTCGATGGCGAAACACTAAGAGCTTTGACAGCAACTGCTATCTGCTCAATTCTATTCCTAGCATCCTCCCTAGATACAAACGTTTTAGCACAATCGCTAATTCCAAGCCTTCTAAGCACCTGCATCCCAGCCACCCTACCCTGCATAGTTACAAAGCCTAGCACATAGGACTTGCAAAGCTCAGACACTATACTAGGGGAGTTGTCAAGCACAATAAGGTTTTCAACAGCCCTCAACTCAAGTTCACTAACAAAATTGTGTATTCTCCAAAAAGATTCTGTACCATGGCACTTGTTCACAAAGCCTAGAAAACTATTTGCATGGCATGACTCCCTCCTAATAGCATTCATCACAACCCCCCAGTCTACTGGTAGCAGCGCCAGCGTTCCATCAACATCAAATACGATTGCCTCAACACCCAATGATGCACACCATACACAACAAAACATCAAAATATTGGAGTATCTAATAAGCTGATTTGGAGATTGTTGAGAAGACTTATGTACAATACCCCATGAAAAAATATTTGTTGCAACCTCACTAGTATTTGCAAAGGTGATGCAATGGAGAAAACCCTCTCCATCATACTCTTATCTATGGTACTGATAGTCATTGTCAATGATTTTGCCATTGAAATTGCTAAGGCAAGCTCACTGAGCCACGCAGGTGAATACATAATATATTTTATGGATGCATCTGAACTATCGCAGATATCCATGCAATGTCTTGTGGAAAACGTTTTCTGGAATATTGGTGCGGCCCTAGCTCTTTGTAGCCAGGGCTCTGTCGAGACTCTTCGAGACGCTGGCTTTACGCTTTACCCCAATTCAAATATATCTATACACATATCCCTTTCAAGTCTGAGGGTTGTTGGCGATGTAAAAAGGGTTTACCAGGGACAAACGGGCTTCGGGAACATATCCTCTGCATGGTCATGGGCTGTATCGAGGGTGGGGGCAGACACTGCATGGAGATTCTTCAACACTATGGGGTACAATGTCACAATAGCTATTCTAGATACAGGCATAGACCCCACACATCCACTGCTGGCTGATAAGCTTGTTGGTTGGATAGAGTTCGACAGAAAGGGTAGACCTGTTTGCTCAAGTCCACATGATACATATGGGCATGGGACATGGGTTGCCAGCATAGCTGCTGGTGGCGATGGTGGGAGATATGTTTTTGGTGTAGTGCCAAAGGCAAGGATAATATCAGCTCTTGTCTTGCCAGCTGGGAGTGGGACAGATGCACAGGTTTTGGCAGGTCTTGACTGGGTTGTCAAGCCATATGACTGTAGGGGGAGACAGCTGAATGTTGGTAGGGTAAATGTTGTTTCCATGAGCTTTGGATCCCCTGGAAACTACTCAAATGTTTTCCTGCCAGCTATAGAAAAACTGATTGAGAATGGAATTGTGGCCGTGGCGGCCATAGGAAATGAGGGGCCATATACCTCCTCTAACCCTGGAAACATATGGGGGGTTATAGGTGTTGGCGCAACAGACTTCAATGATGAAACAACATGGTTTAGTAGCTATGAATATGTTGAGTGGCCAGAGCCTCCAAGCCAGTGGCCATTTGGAGGAGGATATCCAAAGACCTATGAGAAGCCAGATGTTGTTGCACCTGGCACTGATGTTCCAGGGGCTTTCCCAGGGGGGCTAATAGCCATAGGCAGTGGGACAAGCGCCTCAACACCTATAGTAGCTGGGGTAGCGGGTATTGTAAGCAGCATTCTCTACTCAAAGGGGTTTAGAGGTTCGCAACTTGTGATGCAAGTGTATAACATAGTAACATCGTCTACAGACCCGATAAACACCTCTGGCTCTGGAAAGGGGCTTGTAAACATGTTTAAAGCTGTTGCAAAGGCTCTTGGATACCAGATCTCCAGCCTAAAGATTGATGTATACCCATATGAAGCTGCACCACTATCAAGGGTTATGGCCAGGGTCTCTGGACTTTATGGAGCGACTCAACTGTCTGTTTATGTGGCAGGTGCAGAGGTTTATAGGGGACTTTATACACCGGGGAAGACAATAGAATTTATTGTTCCACCAACACATGTTGAGGGAAATGAGGTTATTGTTGCCGGTGTTGAGGGAAACAATGTCTACTACGGCAAAATACTTATCTATGTAAACCCCGCTCTCTATCTACCAACCAAGAACATCGGTGCAAATATCTCTAGCGGAGCTGTTCTAGATATTGTTGTTGCTGGTGTTGGTATAGGGGATCTGGTAGCGATACGCATCGGCGATAACATAGCTTGTCTAGACATAGCTAGTCTGAGGGGCTGGATATACGCAAGTCTGGTGGTACCCTATGTTGAGAGAGGCAATTGGTATAACATCACATTGTATGACTACACAAATCCGAGCATAGTCCTTAGCCAGCCACTATACATATCAAAACCTGTTGCAGCTAAAGAGGTAGAGGTTGTGAATAGAACATACATAGTCAATAACACTACTGTCGAGGTGCGTAGACTGTATACACTCCTACCCCTTCTAATAAAAACGAAAAGCTATTACATTGCTGGGGAGGAGAGCTACATAGAGATATCAGCACCGATAGACATATCTATAGATAGAGTTGAGATAGTTGCAAAGCCAAGCAACTCAATAGATATAAGGATAGTTAACATTTCAAAACCATACAACAATGTGTATAGGGTGTGGATAGAGCCAATACCAAAGACAATATTCATTTCTGCAGAGGCAATTGCAACAATATATATCAGGGTAAATGACACGGTGGTGCCATACACAACAACACTTTCTATACTGCCGCAAAAACCAGAAGAGGAGATAACAAAAATGGTTAACAGCATAGCCAGAAACATAACAGCTATTGAAACAGGCATAGAGAACAGATTGAATAGCATAGCAACAGAGATAAGAAATACTGAGAGCGGTTTAGAAGAGGCTATGAACAATATAAGTGCATTGAACCAAACAGTACATAGCTACTACAAGGACATGAGCAGCAAAGTGGACACAATATCAAAAGGGCTCATAGTGAGCATGGCACTAGCTTTCACAGCTATCGCATTAGCTATAACAGTAGCTATAAAGAGGCGCAAGTAGAGAATACCGGCAAACATCAGGGAAAACATAGATTGTATTGAAATAAGAAAGACTAGGTTATGCGAGAAGGATAGCCAAGTGTTATGAGGCAACATTGTTGTGGTTCGCAAATAATATGCTGTTAGGTGTATATATCCCTGTTTATGAATGGTATTAGCGCTGTTATGACTGAGTAGTAGACCAGATCCTCTCTAAGAACAACACCTCTTGTTAGTAGCTTTATAAATCCTCCCTTCTCCCCTATATCCCTAGTTCCATAATGGTAATCAACAACCTCTTCAAGCTCTCTGAAAACACCTTTCATTATCAATTCAACGAATCTCCTTGGTATTGGAAAAGCTGGGGATAGCCCATAAGAACCTCGACCATCTCTATCAACTACATATGCTATCTGCACATCGTAAAAGCTTTCACCAAGTCTTATAAAACCCGCTTCAACGCCAACACCATAGTCACAGCTACTGAAGCATTTCAATGCTTTTTCACCTCTTATCCTAGCACCCTCCATAATAACATCTATACCTATTGGCTGTGGCGAAAGCCCAGTCTCAACAGCACAACTCACAATATCAACTTCTTTGAAGAAAGCTTGAAAAGCCCTCTTAATACCCTCAACCTTAGATGGGTTTCTACTACCAATACAAACAACGACCATCCAAACCACCGCAAATACTGTGCGTTAATAAGATTGTGCTGATCAACACAATAAGTCTTTCTACTCACAAAACATGGTATAGAAATTAGGTTTGCATGTTACTAAAAGGCAAATCCCTGGGAATTCTTAGCTCGTTACACATATTGGTTGTTCATCCATCCAAGGCATGAAATGCCATATCATATGTTATATAGCTTAATGATGTGTGGTTTGCTTTATTATACATTTCCCCCAACTTTTAAAACAGTTGCAGTCCCTGCTGTTGCAAGCGCTAGGGATATCACGTATATGGGCTCTAAAGGCTCTTTTAGAATTATTGTTGCTAGTGTTGTTGCGATTGCTGGCTCTGCCAAGGCTATTGATGTTACCGTCGAGCTTTTGTAGAACTTTAGAAGGTAGTTCATTGTTGTGTGCCCACCTATCATCGGGATTATGGCTAGGGCTAGTAGCCATACCCAAGATCTTTGTAGATATGATAAAACGTCGTCCTTGGCGATGAAGCTATATGTAAGTGCTATTATAGATGCTGTAGCATATGTTGCTACAGAGTATTCTCTAATCCCCATGTATTTTCTTGAGACCCTCCCTATGTAGAAGTACACGGCGGCTGCTATAGATGCTGCAAACGATTCTACAACCCCTACGAGACTGTTTTTTGCAGGGCTATGCTGTGTATATGCAGCGAGTAGAACAACACTCAGAAAGCTTGTGGCAATACCTATAACCTCTAAATGGGTTGGCTTCTCACCTTTCAAAAACTCTATAATTGCTAGGTGTACTGGATATAGGACAACAATTGTTGTGCTAACCGCTACAGAGACTCTGAATAGAGAGTCCATCCATAAAGCAAAGTGTGATGCGAGAGCAAAGCCCGCTATGAAGGTGTTGAGAAAATGCTTATGTGGTATAGGCCGAGGCATTTTTTCGCTGGTTGGTATAAGGGCAAGTACTATAGCCGCTATTACAAGCCTCCAAAAGGCGCAGGCAATTGGCGATGCATTTGAAAGTCTAACAAGTATGGATGCAGAGCCTATGCTGATTGATGCAACAACAAATAGTGCAACATGGATTGCCCTGTTCATGCATGAAACCCAAACATTTTTAGGTTTGTTATCCCAAGTTCTCAATATAAAAGGCTTTTAGCCATGGCTGTGGTGGAGCCATCAACAATAGCTATGCTGTCTATCCAGCTATTTGCTATAATGGATCCCCTAGCCGCTATCCCAACACTTCTAGACGTGATATCGACATTGCCTCAGGATGAGAGCAAGAAACTCATTGACAAGGCTGCTCTAGCGATATTCATTCTACTAAACATTTTTGCTGTTGTAGGCGGTTACATACTATCGCTATTTGGCATAAGTATACCGGCATTCAAAATGGCTGCAGGGATAATACTGATGGCAACAGCTATAGACACTCTCCTAACTGGGCACAAACCTGAGAAGATAGATGTTGGAACATACATCATAGTGCCGATAGCAACGCCGCTCATCGTTGGGCCAGGGACCATGACACTTCTAATAACGTCTGCGAAGCTCTACGGAATTTTAAACACTTTGATAGCATCATACATAGCATTTGTAATAACATATATAGTGCTTAGAGTGGCAAGGGAGATCGCTAGGCTGGCTGGAACAACCTTCATACACGGGCTGGGGAGGTTTATGTCGATAATTATAGCCTCATTCGCTGTTGAAATGGTTATATCAGGAATAAGCGAATACATAAAATCGCTGGGTTAAAAACATTGCCAGGGGCTTCATGGTGTTCACTCTATTGTGGTTTTTTCAAACATTCTCATAGCTATGACCATCAAGACTAGAGATGTTACCACAAGCAACAGCATCTCAACTTCTTGGGTTAGCCAAGGATATACCATGTTCAGGAATGACACTCCAGACAAGAAGTATCTGCAGAGATCAACAGCATATGTCAGCGGGGATATGAGGGCCAGTATCTGCATCCACTCTGGGGTCATGTTCAGTGGGAACATAGATCCGCTCAGCAGGGTCATAGGCATTGTTATTGTTCCTACAATAAGCTGAAAGCCCTCGGGACTCCTCATGGTAGAGGCTATTGCTATTCCCATTGACGTGAACCCAACTGCCATTATAAACCCTATTGCAAGGGTCATTGGAAGCCCAGCTGGGTTCAACTTGGATGTTAGTGCAAAGCCCATTGCAAGCATTATCAAGCCATTCAACAGAGAGACTATGGAGTCTCCCAATGCTCTTCCAAGAATTGTTAGAGATCTTGGGGCTGGGGCTACAAGAACCTCTTTCAGGAAGCCAAACTGTTTGTCCCAAATAACTGAGATCCCGCCCATGAAGCTTGCCTGGAATATTGACGTTGCGAAAGTGGCTGGCAGTAGAAACGCTAGATAGTCGAGCCCCTTGAAAAGCACCTGGAATTGCTGCCCCCTTAGTGTGAATGCCCAGCCGAGCCCAAAGAAGAGTAGCCAGAGAATGTTATTTATTATTGTGCCAGCTATTCTAGACCTTGCTCTAATAAATCTCTTTATCTGTCTATAGGCCATTATGTATATGGACTCTAACATTTTCATCACCTCATCCTCGCCCTATGCCTCATTCTAGCAACTTCGATAAAGCTACCTTCACTATCTCTTATCTCCCTGCCAGTCAAGTGTATGAATACATCATTTAGAGATGGTCTTCTATAGCTAACTTCTGCAACCCTAATCTCGAGTCTATCTAGGTGGAGTAGAATTGCTGGTATGGCCTCAGACGCCTTCTTAACTTGTAGAGCCACCATGCCGCCCTCAACAACTTTGCAGCTATCTACACCTGCTATCGATAGCTTTGAGCATATATCTGGATCTGGCTTGGCAAGCTTTACATAGACTATGTCCGAGCCCACCATCGATTTGAGCTCTTCTGCTGTTCCCAAGGCAATTATCTTTCCATGGTCTATAATGGCTATTCTACTGCAAAGCATCTCAGCCTCCTCCATATAATGCGTTGTTAGGAAAATTGTTGTTCCATATTCTTTGTTAAGCTTCCTTATATAGTCCCATATATGAACCCTTGTCTGTGGGTCAAGGCCTATGGTTGGCTCGTCTAGGAATAGTATTCTAGGTGTGTGTAGCATTGCCCTAGCTATCTCTAGTCTCCTCCTCATACCACCAGAGTAGTTTCTCACAAGCCTGTCCCTGAAATCCCATAGCTCAACAAACTTCAGCGCCTCCTCAATCCTCTCTCTCAGACCCTGTCCATTCAATCCATAGAGCCTTCCATGTATGTACAGATTTTCGTAGCCAGTAAGATTATCGTCTAGAGATGGATCTTGGAAAACAATGCCAATATTCTTTCTAACCCTGTCAGGCTCTGAAACAACATCATAGCCAGCTACAAGAGCTTTTCCAGACGTTGGTTTGAGTAGGGTTGCTAGAATGTGTATTGTGGTTGTCTTCCCAGCTCCATTCGGCCCTAGAAACCCGAATATCTCACCCTTTCTAACCTGGAAGCTTATCCCCCTAACAGCCTCGACAGGTCCATACCTCTTAACAAGATTTTCAACAACTATATCAAACTCCATGCCTACGCACCCCTAGATATGATCCTATTCCTCAACCCATCCAATTCCCTCACAAAACCACTTACAATAACGCTGAGCTGCTCCAAATCATCTTTACTCGCATTTGGAAGAACTTCCACAAGCCTGAAGATAGACTCCCGAAGCATGCGACCACCACAATCCTCGAAAATCTTCATCCCCCTAGAAAACCTCTTTATATGCTCAACTCTGCTTATATTGTTGGAGAGGAGTTTTGCCCCCTCCTCAGTAAGCCTGTATACCCTCAGAAGCTTCCTGCCCCTCGTACCCTGTTCAGCAACCTCTATATAGCCCATGGAGACGAGCTTTTTCAGAGATGGGTATAGAATACCTGGGCTTTTGTGCATATAGAACTCCTCTTTAATCCTCCTCATAATCTCATACCCATGAGCAGGTCCCTTGGAGAGAGCATAGAGTATTATGAGAACTGTGTTGAATTCGAATTCCTTTTGCGATGGTCTGAGCATCAATATCACTAGATGTATCTGCAGATATATCTGGAGAGAGTTTAAAAACTTTACTACTGAAAATGAATTATATGCCGAACTAAACATTTAAAGCCATATCCATAGGCAGTCTATGCTGAAGCAACTAGCTGTGGCGATTGAGATGGAGAGATATCTGATACTGGTGATGTCTGATAGCCACATTCATGAGAGAGCTGATTGGTTTCCAAACGAGTTTGTGGAATTGTTTAAGAATAGAAGATATGATGTTGTCATCCATGCTGGTGATGTTGTTGACCAGGATGTGCTAGACTATGTAAAGAGCCTGGGGAAGAAGACATACGTTGTCCAGGGAAACATGGATTATCTTGATCTTCCAGAGGAGGAGATAGTTGATGTTTTTGGGGTAAAGATTGGTGTTGTCCACGGGGATCAGGTTAGGCCAAGGGGCAATATAGGCGCCTTGACCATGATTGCTAAGAGCGTGGGTGCATCAATACTTGTCTCAGGTCATACCCACTCACCTTTTATAACAGTCGACTCTGGCGTTCTGCATGTAAACCCCGGTTCTATTACTGGTGTGTGGGGTGGTGGTGGAGGCTCTTTCAAACCATCGTTTATAGAGATAGAGCTTTATAGGAACTGGGTGGCGAGGATAGTCTTGTATGAGATAGAGAAGGGGAGGATTGTTACAAGAGAGGAGACGGTCACTATCTATCCAACGCAATAGTATCAAACCATACAACAGTTAATGAACAAGTTTTTTATTCTGAGGCAACAAAAACACCATATAGCTGATTGCTATGGAATGGCCATACATACTAGTTACAACAGCTCTGGTCACAGCACTAGCAACTGTTTTCTCCATATTTGTTGAGAGGAGGCTTGGAATTCTATGCACAGATGTTCACAAGGTTAGCAAGCCGAAGATACCGTGTGTAGGTGGCTTCGGTGTTTTGGCTGGTCTGGTGACAGGGTTTCTGCTTCTCTTCGCCAATGGCTATACGGACTCTGCCTACCTAGAGGTTTTCCTATCATCTGTTCTAATATCATTTGCAATTGGGTTGGCAGATGATCTGCTAGACCTCAAGTCTAGGTGGAAAATAGTTCTTGGCTTTGCACCAGCCATCCCAATACTGTTGCTACAAGCCTATTACCCAAGGCCTTGGATACCCGTCGTAGGCTACATAAGAATATCGACTCTATACCCACTACTACTTCTAGCAGCATTCACAGTTTACCAGAACGGCGCAAACATGATAGACACCCACAACGGCACACTACCAATATTCGTTCTATCAACACACATATTTGCATTGGCAACAAAGCTGCTGACAGGCTCAGATATAGAGTCTTGCCTCCCCCTACTAACAGTCATAGCAACAGTACTAGCATATGCCATATTCAATGTTTACCCAGCCAAAATATTCAATGGAAACACAGGCGCATTCCTACTAGGCGTAACAATACCCCTAATGCTAGCAAAATACAGACTAGAACTATACTACATAATGGCATCAGTACCAATGTTCATAAACGGGTTCTACTACATAGCATCAGTTAAAGGCTTCCTACAAAAAGAAAGCGTAAAAAGACCAACACAAGTAGACGAAAAAGGCTGCATACACGCATCAAAAGACCCATCAGCACCAATAACACTAGTAAGACTAGTAACAGGCTTCGCCAGAAACGGACTAAACGAGAAAGAGCTTGTCACAGCACTATACACAATATTCATACTATCATCACTAATATCAGCAACACTAACCATAGCCCTAGGCTACAGATAGCCAACCACAGTCCAGCAAAGACTAGACCCTGCTATAAAATCATTCTAAGCTCTTTATAGCACCCTTGCACACACCAATCGAAACTCCCATAAGGGAGTAGAAAATGGAGTTGAATGTGTCGATAGTAATGGAAGTATTGTTTCTGATGTATTGGGTTCTGTTTGTTTATCTATTTATTTGTTGGTTGGTTGTGGGATGGGTGGTGGGATTGCTTGTATGTTTTTATTGTTTTTGGTTTTTTGTCAGTACCTCATTTAGTATTTCTATGATTTCTGTTATTTTGGTTTTTATTTTGTCTAGTGCTTCTTGGGGTGGCTCTATGTCTTGGTTCCAGAGCTCTTTGATTATTTCGAACATGTTTTTTAGTCCGATGTATGATGCGATTTCTATTGCCCTGTTTAGCTTCTTTATTGTTTTTTCAATCTCTTCTGCTTTGCTACTAATGTATTTGTTGCCTTCTTCTGTGAGTGTGTAGACCTTTCTATTCTTTTCTATGAATGATTTTAGCATCCCCTCTTTTTCTAGCTCGTGGAGGGTTGGGTAGAGAATCCCGCTGCTAGGGGCATAGACCTTTATTGTTTGGGATAGAAACTTCTTTATTGCGTATCCATGGGCTTTGCCAAGCTTCATTAGAGCATATAGTACAAGGTCTTTGAAAAGGCCTCTGACATTCACCAACACAAACTCTATTTCTAGGAACTTGTCTTTGCTGCTCATAAAGTTCACAATATCCTGCTTCTAGACGGAGCTCTTTCGGTATTGGTATATAAACTTGTAGAGAAGTTTGAATGGGGGTATTCGACCCCGTCGGCTTCTCTCTTCATTCTCCTCGGCTTCCGAGGTGTCTGAGAGAGCCGATACAGCCTTTTGTGGAAAACGTTTAAAAGTTTTCATGTCTAGAGAGTTTAGGCTAATGAATATCAGGGTGTGTGTTGTGGCTAGAGAGATTATAGCTGTTGAGAATGTTACAAAGGTTTATAGACTTGGCGATGTTGTGACATATGCTCTTAGGGGTGTTTCTCTAAAGATTTTCGAGGGAGAGATAATTTCTATCATGGGCCCATCTGGATCGGGAAAAACAACGCTTCTCAATATGATAGGCCTCTTAGACAAGCCGACAAACGGTAGAGTGATAATCGATGGTATCGATGTTTCGAGGCTTGGAAGCGGGGAGATAGCTAGGATAAGAAACGATAAAATAGGCTTTGTTTTCCAGTTCTTCAACTTGATAAACAGGCTTACGGTGCTAGAGAATATTGAGATGCCTCTAATCCCAAGAGGAATACCACGATTAAAAAGGATTGAAATGGCTAGAGAGGCCCTAATCAAAGCTGGTGGAGATGTGTCGTGGCTTCCCAAAAAACCTCTGCAACTATCCGGTGGCCAGCAGCAGAGGGTTGCCATAGCAAGGGCTATTGTGGCCAACCCAAGGATTATTCTCGCTGACGAGCCCACAGGAAACTTGGATAGGGCAAGCGCCAGAACAGTAATGAAAACGTTTCTAGAGTTGAACAAGATGGGAGCAACAATAGCTATAATCACACATGACCCGGAGATAGCAAACTGCACACAGAAGATATACATCATTAGAGATGGAAGGATAGTTGCTGTGCAGACACCAGATCCAAGCAAGTGTATCTTGTACACTCAATAGTCTTTCTTTGACTCGCCACAGAGATAATTGATGCTGTTTCCAATATTCATAAATACTTATAAAGCTTGCTTGGCTGTGTCTGCAGACACAGCCTATAGCATATGTTGGTGACTATCTCCAATGAGAGGTGGGCATGTAGCTGCATATGCAATAACAACACTGTTGGCGCTCCAGCTAATGGCATTCATAGTCTATACTACCAACGCACAACAAACACTTTTTCTGTTAAACAGCTTTAGCTACAAGTCTTCTGCAAACACAAAAACCATCTACCCTGGGAGTAGAAACGCTGTTCTAACTGTCAATGTGTTGTACAACGGCTCTTCCACAGCATATGTATCGGCTGGCTGTATAGCACTACCACCAGGGTTCTCAAGTACGAGGGGGTACAGCAGCTGTTCACCACCCCAAACGCCAAACGGCTCGACATATAGCATTCTCGAGCCTGGCGATATAGTTGTGTTTGAGTATCACATCGATGTTGACAGCTCTGTTAACCCTGGGACATACCCAGCAAATCTCACAATATACTATAGGATTGGTGTCTCCATGTACTCAGAGACTTTGGGCGGCATAGCAATAAATGTTTCGCCTTATCCGCAGATCAGTGTAGGGGTTGTGGACTGGTATTGGAGCCCCGATGCATATCCTGGTAGCCAGGGGGTATACCTCTACATAACAATTAGAAACAGTGGAAACTCGTCAATAGTGCAGGCAAATGGAGTTGCACAACTACCACAAGACTCCTTTACCCCAAGCAGTATAAGATTCCAGATATCGAATCTTGGCAAGAACCAGACAGCAACTGTGTCTCTAGGCCCGGTCTCTGTATATACAGTAGCATCCCCCAGCACACAGTACCCGGTCACACTAAAACTCAACGCCACTATGTCCACAGACGACAACGTTGTTTACTATGCGCAAGGCACAACAACATTCTATGTCACGGTGTCCCAAGCCCCTCAGGTATCTATAGAAATAGTTGACTATGGACTTGAAACGCCCAAGCCTGTGCAGAATGCCATTGGAGCGAGATTCTATATGACTATAGTTAACAAGGACTTCAAAAACATTAGAAGCATAACAGCATACTTCACAATACAGAGTGGCGGAGCATTCTATAACAACACAGTCTCTGCTGTAACAATATTCCAGCAGACTCTTGGCTATGGAGGTATTGCAACGATTTACAGCCCGCCAATTATACTGGGTGGCACAAGCCAAGTGACAATCTCTGCCAAGCTTGTTATATTCGGTGATAACAACGGGGCCGAGTTTTGGAGTACCCAAATATACACATTCTACGTTAAGCCACAGACCCCATCGGTAAATCTAGTTATCACAGATGTTTATTGGGCCTCGGGCGAGGTGTACCCGGGTACAGAAGGGGCTACACTAAACATAGTCTTGCAGAACTACGATGTTGTTAATGTGAGGGGCGCTACAGCAACGCTTCAGCTACCCCCAGGACTCTACCCAGCAACGATAACAGCATCGGGGATAACTATTCAAAGCGGTGCAACAGCAACACTATCGTTTTCAGGCCTATCAATACAGACAAATGTTGTAGGGGGAGACTACCCAGCAAAGCTAACCATCAATGGCATTGCCTACGACCCGAGTACAAACACCTTCTACAGTTTTTCATCGGTATACACATTAACTGTGAGGATCTTTGGAAAACCATCGATAAATATAATCAATCTGACATCGAGTGGATGGGTTGAAAACAAAGCTTATACAACATCGGTTGGCGTGCATGCTTATGCATATCTCCAAGTATCTTCACCTGGGTTCAGCGTGGAGGGAGTTAGGGTAACAGCTTACCTACCCAATGAAATGATCTTCGAAAATGGTAATAGAAGCACCGTACTTGTTCTAGGAAACAACGTTTATAGCTATGGCCAGAGCATCTATGTGGAGCTCGGACCAATAGATGTTGTTTCTGATGCTGATGGTCTATACCCAGTTGTTCTCAGAATAGATTTTCTTGCAACATCGTCTAGGGGAGGCAGTTTCTGGTCGAGCAAATTCTACACAATTCTTCTACCAGTATACAAGCCCATACTAAACATTTCTTTGATTGACTACGGCTGGGAGAATCAACCAACGGGTTCTGAGGCTAGTGGCGCCTTTTTGTATGCAACTCTACAGTCTCTGTCAATCGATGCTATACAGAGTGTTGTTGTAAGAGTTGAGCTCTCTGGCGCAAGGTTTCTTAGTGGCAGAAACTTCTCTTGGGAGACAGTAAACAATGTAATTGGTTATGGATCGGTATACTCGCTGAGTTTCAGAGACATCGAAATAGACAATAACAGCAATATTACAGTTAGGCTAAGTATCTATGCTGTATTAAGCAACGGTAGAAACTCTTTCTATAGAGCATCCATAGAATACAGATTTGCTGTAAACACCATTGCAAACACAAGCACATTCAGAGTTGTTGCTCTCCATACTAGCATAGGCAATGTATATGCACCTATACTGCCATCGGCGAGGGGAGTGATGATGGTTATAGACATCGCAAATACTAAGACATATCAAGTTGCTTGGATAAAACCAGAGGCTATATTCCCCAAAGAGCTTAAGCTTAATGATTTGAGTGGATCCTGTCTAAACGGTGTTGCCTCTGGCGGTATATGCACAATAAGCCTTAATGTCGATGTTGCAGAAAATGCGTCTCCTGGACCAAGAAATATAACGCTGGTGCTAGTCTACGCCACTAGAAGTGGGCAGACAATATCTGTGTTTAGAGAGAGAATAGTTTTGCCAATAGCGATAGCGCCATATAGCTACTATAGACCTGCAATAGAGATTGTTTCGGCATACTGGGGCACGCAAACACCTATCAGAGTCCTCATAGGGCAGAGAAACACACCATTCACAATATCTATAATCAATAGGGGCTACTACCCAATTGAAGGTGTATACATTTATGCAAAACCGCTGAATAATAGTATTGCCATGGTTAAGGACTCTGACATGTGCTCTCCTCGCCTAGATCCAGGAACATCGTGTAGTGTAACGCTATATGCAGATCTAGCCAATGTTAATGCAGGTGGCTTTGCATTTTTTGCTGTAAGCGTCAACTACTCGTTTGCTTACTACGGTGCAAACATACATGACTCTAACTACTTCAGATTACCGCTACCCATCGATGTCCCAGCATCTGGAAGGGGTTTAGATATAGTCGATGTTTCGTGGAACAACAACTGGCCTGTGTATCCAAATACAGAGAATACAACACTTGTAATAACAATTGCAAACAGGTGGCCATATAGAGTCTCTGGCGTGGACCTTGAGCTAGATCTTCCAAGAGGATTCTACACTAAGTATGGCTCTATAGCAAAAGCCTATGTGGCAGGACCTGTTAATAGCCTACAGCAGTTTACTGTATCACTCCAAATATCTGTAGGCAACATTTCACCTGGTAGATACAATGCTGTGCTGATAGCTAGATACGTTATCGAGTCTGGCTCGCCAAACACCCAAGTCGTAGAGAGATACAATGTCAGTCTACAGGTAAATGATTTGGGTAAGAGCATAAGCTTGGTGTCCGCCCAATGGGTTGGCAGAGCCCCCCAGCCACCAGAGTATGGAGCTGTTCTAATGGTTAGCCTAAGAAACAACTATAACCCCTCGATGAGGGGGGTTGTCCTCTGTCTTGATCTCCCATATGGCTTCACATCATCAGATACCAACACATCTAGAGCTTGTGTACCAGCATCAAATATAAACATTGTTCAACAGATCCAAGGAGCTTCAGCTGCCAACCCAATTGTTCAGCAGTATATAGCGTCTCTAATTCAGCAAACTATAGCACCTACTGCCCAGGGGCAGGGATTCGGATATGGAGACATAATGTATTTCTACATAAAGCTAAACATAGCTACAAACAAGACTGGAACATTCGTTGCTAACGCATCGCTTGATTTTGTTGATCAGTGGAACAATGTCAGGTCTATACCACTTCAGATAAGCATTAGTCTACTGGGATCTGCAAAGATAGTCAACGTATTTGCTCCAACCACTGTAACAGTTTCGAAGGGTATTGCAATACTAGACATAGGTATTTTGAATACGGGCTCTGCACCTCTCTACAACGTCTATGTTTATCTAGTGCCATACGCCTCTATGTTGATACCACAGCAGGCTGTTAAATACATTGATTTGTTGCCACCATCGAAAATTGTTAATGTGAGTTACGAGCTTGTCTACAACCCAGTCTCTGTTGCTCTTGGTGGCGGGACACAAACATATCTGAGGTATATGAGCGTGCCATTCTCTATATCGATACTCTACAGAGATGTCTACGGCAACACACAATTCTTCAACACATCGATAGCAGTATTGATACAACCATTCATAGACATGGCCCTCTTAGACGCTAAAGCAACCCTCTCAGGAAACACTCTAGCGGTCTCTGGAACAGTTGCAAACTATGGGATTGCATCGGCTAGAAGCGTTGTTGTTAGAGCTGTGTATGATGATAGTTACGGGGAGACTCTGGTAGGCGATGTAGATCCAGCATCACAATCAGCATTTAGAATAGAAATGGAGGCGAAGAGCTCTACAAAGAGAAATGTTCTAATCGAAATAATCTATAGAGATGACTATGGCAGAATAAATGTGGATAACTACACTATTCCACTCTTGATACAAGCAACAGAAACGGTTGCGACAACACCACAGCAGGCCACACCCATATACAACCACTATATAGTGATAGCAATTGTCGCAGCATTTCTTGTTGCCATAGGTTACCTCCTTTACAGGTACATGAAGGTACATGCAAAAGCTATCGAAAAGGCTATAGAGGGTATTGGGTCCAGGTAAGGGTTTTTCTCCATGGCTGTTACACAATTCGTTTTCGACGTGTTTAAACTCGCCTTCAAAACACTTACAGAGAGAAAGATGAGGGCCACGCTAACCATCATCGGCATTGCAATAGGCCCTCTAGCACTAGTCATGATATCTAGTGTTATAGACGGCTATGCCGACTATGTGATTACGCAGATTGAGGGTCTTGGCCAAAACGCAATAGTTCTTTTTCCAGAGTCGGGATACAAATTTAGTGACAGCGACTTGAATGCCATAAGAGCTTTGCCAGGTGTTGAGAGGGCAGAGCCCTTCTATTCAATACAGGCACAGGTTAAGGTTGGTACACAAACCAAGGTTGTTTTCGTCTACGCTATACCAGTTAATATAGTCTTCGAAGCTATAAGGGGGCTGGAAGTATCTGAGGGTAGCATACCATCTGATTCAGATTATCTAAAGGCTGTTGTAGGATACAAAATAGCTTATGATGACAACAATAACAAGGTGTATGACATTGGAGATGTCATTACAATAACCTATCTGAAGACCTCCGGTGGCAAAACAGAGATTAAAAGAGCCTCAATATCGGTTTCGGCTATTCTCAAAGAGTTTGGAGGGGCATTCATTCTAAGCCCCGACACAACAATATTCCTCCCTCTGTCAGCAGGGCAGAAGGTTCTCGGCCTGAACGAGTGGAGCGGCATATTTGTTTTAGCTGAGAGAAGCGAGTATGTACCAATACTGATTAAGCAGCTACAGCAAATATATGGTAACTCGGCATCGATAATATCGTTTCAGAGCATAGCAAACATAGCAAGTTCTATTATCGGTGCAATGAACTTCATATCCTTTGCTGCATCCCTATCCGCATTCGCTGTAGCTGTGGCAGGTGTTGCATCAACTATGATAACATCTGTCATCGAGAGAACTAGGGAGATAGGCGTTTTGAAGGCGCTCGGCTTCACAGATCTCCAAGTACTTGTAATGATCCTCATGGAAAGCATTGTGATGAGCCTCATCGGAGCAGCAATAGGGATTTCACTAGGTGTTATGGGAGCACACGCACTAGCATCTAGAGGTTTTGAGATAAGAGCTGCAGCAGAAGCGATAATGGTCGTTAAAGCAGCTCCAAAGGTGAGCACCTACAACATTGCAAGAACACTAGGGCTGACAATTCTAGTCGGCATCGGCGGTGGGATTTTACCTGCTTATAGAGCAGCTAAAATACCCCCAGCTGTTGCACTAAGATATGAGTGAAGAATTTGAATCATGTGGTAAGAGAGACAATAAGAATAGCAAACACTGTTAGTAGCTTTGGAGAAGTTGTTGCAGGTTCTGATAAAGAGCTGGCCCTTCTAAATATTCTTAGAGGTTTTGTGGAGGACCATTCTGATAGCATATATCTCGACCCTGTCCCCGTTACCTCGTGGCATGAAGACTACTGTGTTATTGAAATTGATGGAGACACTTACAGATGTGCTATACAGCCACCAATCCAAACGAATTTAGATGAGGAAGTAGCAAAAAGCAGTATAATTGCGATGAACGCTGAGCAAGCTGTGAAGCGAAGCTTCACAGAGAGGAGCTTACAGAACAAGGTTGTTGTTGTTGAAACACCTAGGGATCCCGATGATATAGCAACTATTGCAAGAGCTTTGGGTGAACATGAACCTAGTCTAATCATTTTCTCTGACAATCTAAACACAATAAGAAGAATAGTTGTGTTAAGCAATCTAATTGCTGCATATGATCGATCATCACCTGTTAAAACACCTGTGATAGTGGTTCCATCGTATGTTGCCAAAAAAATCATTGAATCAGATAAGGCGAGGATACTGGCAAAATCTGCGACGAGAGAGTCCTATGGATATAACTTTATAGCGAAATCGTATGGTAGTGGAGACAGGGAGATATATATTGTTGCTCACCATGACCATTGGCTTTCAGGAGCCTCAGACAATGTTTTGGGTGTAGCATTAGCAACAACTCTATTTAAGAATATGACTAGCCTCAACAGCGTTAAAAGAGGCTTGGCACTAGCTCTTTTCACAGCTGAAGAGGGTTTCCCACAAAGGCTAAGCTCTTTCTACTGGCTTGTTGGGTCTAGGCACTTTGTTTCCAAAAATTTCTATAGGCTTTTTGAAGAAGTTGAAGCAGTTATCAATATAGATGTTGTTTATAGTAACGATGTGCGTGTCTCAACATCAAGCCCCATTCTGAGAAGTGCAATAGTGAATGACGGTCTTAATCTCGATGTTGTCAATGACAATATAATTTTCGATTCATTCTCTTTTTCAGTTGTGGGGATACCGTCTGCTACTATAAACTCTTTTCATAAGGCATTGGAAAGCGGAATCTATCACAGCGATTTAGATGTTGTTAGCAATGTTAGTGTTGATGCTATTCAGAAGTTTGCTGAGATAACCATAAATGTTATAAGGGCTGTGAGCAGAGATAGATCATTGGATTTGAGTATCGTTGAAAACGTTCTTGCGTCTGAAATTGGAGGAGATCCCCCTAGTCTAGAAGTCTTAGAGTCTCTATACCATTTCTTTACAGAATTAAAAAAATGCGGGGCAATGCAAAAGAGACTCTATCTGAAAACCTTTGAGAGGCTTGCTCTAAAATCCTATGTTGGGATGTATATCAGGGAGAGGCTTGGTGTTAGGGAGTTCACTAGGATTCTTATGTGCAAAGACGGGGTTTATTCTGTTCCGCTAGGCACTATTGAAAATGTTAATGGGTGTCATATAAACTATAGATTTAATATAGATTTGCTAAGATATATAATCCGCGGAGCGTGTAAATCTCAAGTGGATAGCTATGCAAGCAAATAGCCAAGGTGTTGGCAGAGAGGATTTGAGCGTACTTCAAAAGGTTTTAAACGAGCTTTCAAAGCCTTTTGTTGGCAGAGAAGAAGAGGCAAGAGTCATTCTCCTAGCCCTTCTAACAAAGGAGCATGCCGTTCTCATAGGCGAGCCTGGAACAGCTAAAAGCGCATTAATTAGAAGAGCTGCTCAAATTCTCAATATGAAGTGCTTCACATATCTGTTAACCAAATACACAGAGCCTGCAGAGCTATTCGGACCTCTAGACATCAATGCTCTGAAGGACGGCAAATACATTAGAATAACCTCGAACAAGTTGCCAGAAGCCGAGATAGCTTTTCTAGATGAGATATTCAAGGCCAACTCAGCCATTCTAAACACGCTTCTAACTATAATGAATGAAAGGCTCTTCTACGATGGATACACAGAGATTAGGGTTGCTCTATGGAGCCTTTTTGGAGCTAGCAACGAGGTTCCCCAAGAGCCGGAGCTTGAGGCTCTCTATGACAGGTTTCTGCTTAGACACTATGTGAAGCCTTTGCCAGATGAGCTATGGAAACAGCTTCTGAGGAAGGCCTGGGATATTGAGAGGTTTGGTTATCAACACCCGGAGGTGACAATTGATAAGAATGCCCTTGAGAGACTACATAAAATGTTGTTTGAGGTTAGCTTCAGCTCTGTGGAGACTAAGCTTCTAAAGATATTCTCTGTTTTTGAGTCAAAGAATATTCACTTGACTGATAGAAGAAAAGGTAAAGCTCTAAAGGTTATTGCTGCAAATGCGATATTGAATGGAAGGTTCCAGGCCGTTGAAGAGGATCTAATGGTTCTAAAATTCATAGCTCCACACGATATAGATGATTTTGAGAAGGTAAATATTATTCTCTCTGAAGAGCTTAGAACCCCATACAAATACCTGAGGGAGTTAGAAGATATAACCATGAGTATAAAAGAAGTTGGAAACTACATAGCATCATTCCCATCAGTGAACTCCCGATTTGTCGAGTACAGGCTTTTAGAGATATACAGAGACTTAGAGTCTACAAGAGACAGAGTTTTGTCTATGATGAGGGAGAGTAGTGATGAGAAGGTTCAGAAAAAGGCTATGGAGGTTGTTGAGCAGATAAATGAGTTGCTAGACAAGATAAAAAGAAAGATTGAGGGTAGATAATGCCAGGCGTGTTGAAGAACATAGATTATCTAGACCCATTCACCAGATACAAGGGCCAGAAGATTCTAGACAACCTAAAGAGGCTGAAGGGCGGGATTGAGATACCACTTGAAATGGCCATAGACGTATACTACACCTTGTACCTACCATTTCCACAGGTAATCGAGGTACCTGATGTCCCTCTGGGTAAGGAGAGACAATACAAGTTGATAAAGACTATGCTCTCTGATGAGGAGGCTAAGAAGCTTAGGCTATACACAGTTGCTGACAGCTTTGCCTCGGTTGCCTTAGGAACACTATTTCTCCTCAACCTGTTTTCTGAGCTTGGTAACGAAGAGAAGGAGATTGAGCGGGGTAGTGGAAGAGGAGAAAGTGGCATGCGCAATCAACAGCAAAATGAAGATGAGGGAGAGGGTGGAAAGAGCTTTGAGGAGGCTGTAAAAAATGCAATTAAGAAAACCGCTGACTCAGCTGAAACTGTTAAAGAAGTTCAACACTTTGTCTATGGATATAAGGCGGGTGTAGGACATACACTCAGCCTCGACGACGACGTTACAACTGTTTTGAGATTAGTTAGAAATACAGACATCAAGAACATTCTAAATGTCTTGACCAGGATACCAGATATTGTATCAGCTGTTAAGAAGAAGAGAGTTGGGTATCAGAGAGGTGAGATAGAGGGCTATTCTAGGGGGTCAGACATAGAGAGAATTGTTTATACAGAGCTTGCATACCCACAAATATACTTCTATACAAAGATAGCTGAAGGAGATCTGCTCTTATTCGAAAAAGTTATGTACTTGACCATGGGACCCATATATGTTTTGCTAGACAAGTCTGGTAGCATGGATGGAAACAAGATTCTATGGGCAAAAGCAACAGCTCTAGCACTATTCATGAGAAGCAGACTAGAGAGAAGAGCATTCTACATAAGATTCTTTGACTCAGAACCATATGAAATTATGTCCATAAAGCCAAACACAAAGCCAAGCTACGTAGCGAAATTGCTAGAGTACATAGCAATGATAAGAAATGGGGGTGGAACAGACATATCAAAAGCCCTTATGACAGCATGCAACGACATACTAAAGTCAGGAGCTAAAGAGGCTAGCGATATAATACTGATAACAGATGGCGAAGACAGGATAGCGAAAAGCCTCGTCAAAAAAGCCCTTATACATGCTAAGGCAAGACTAATATCGGTAATGATAATGGGGGACAACGAAGACCTTAGAGAAATAAGCGACAACTACATGAAGGTTGTCAGACTCTCAGACAAGGAGATGCTAACGGTGGTCAAAAGCTAGAACAAAGCTTAGATAATTCTAAAGCTTCTGTTTCTTGGGCTGGGCGCAGTCATGCTTTTGTCTACCCACATACCTAGTCTATAAAATACTTGCATTTGAAGCAAGGGAATAACCATTTCTATAGAGTTTCATGTGAGAGTTTGCCACGATGATATCAACATTGCAATGCTAGAAACAAATACAGTTGCAAATCCTGCGGTACGAGATCTCAGTTTTACCGCAATTTACGCGGTATTCAAGCATTGATAAAAAATAGCTGTTTTCTAGCAACATTGGTATTTAGGTACAATAAATTGAAGGATGTTGTTGCAAATATTAAATGGTTTGTTGTTGATGATGTTCCAAACATGTTTGTGAATAAGGTTCTTGGAATTGTTAGAGACTTTATTGAGAAGGTTGATAGCATTGAGTATCTCGAAATCTATTTCTATGGTTCTTCACATCAGAAGCTTTTGTTCATGGAAAGCGAAGCCCTTGAGCTAGGCGTTATCGCTGTTGGAGATTTTATTACTATGTATGAGGCTTGGAGGGGTTGGCCAAGGATACACATAGATTATGAGAAGTGCCATAGGCTTGGAGATAATTACCTAAAATCGGTTATTGTCCATGAGGTTTCCCATGCTATTCTCCATGGCTCGCCAATATACTATTCAGTAGTGTTGCAAGCTAGCGACATTCCTAGATTAGATTTAGATGATGTGGCTAAACTCGTGTATGTTGCAACAACAGTTGTGAAGGATATGGATGTTTATGAGTTTCTAATAGGGGGTGGCATGGGCAACCTAGTTGATGGTTATGCTGATTTTATTGCTGAGCAGTATAAGGATCTTGGCTGTGAAAACATGGATGATATGCTCAACCTGGCCAAAGCTCTGGCAGTATGTATCTATGTATCTTCATGTAGGCTGTTGAAAACCATAGATAAGAAATGTGTTGACATTGCCAACGGGATTTTGGAGATGTTCAAAAAATTCAAAGAAACTAGGACAAAGAACTTGTCTGAGGACACAAGACTCTTGATGAAGAGTCTGTGGAGCGTGGTCAAAGGTAGATAAATATTCTTCGCATATTAATTGGCATAGAGACTCTATATAGCCATTGATATGTTGTAGGTGGTTTATCGAGCATGAACCTTCTTTAATGATATTGATAGACAGACTCTATCATTGAGACTATGTATTGTGGTATGTGCTCTGCTCCTGTAGCTATGACCTTTACACCTCTACCTCTAAGTTTTTTAACAAATTCCAGCTCTATCCTTGTTCTCTCAAATACTTTTAGTCTATATATTGCATAGCCCCACTGTGGAAGACCTTTTATCTCAAATGTTGTTGTTATTGGTATTACTATGAAGACTTCATTTCCTAGTGAGGATAGACTTTGGACCATTCTAGAGAGTGTATTGAGGTGGTTTTCACCTCCATATGACGTGAATATAAACACCAAACTTTTTTCTCTTGGAAGCATTCGAAGAGCTTTTGCAAGAGCCTCGCGTAGCATTATTGATCTGTCAGAAGAGTCCAAATCATCTTTGCTTATAGACAACTCTTCGAAGCGGTAACTAGCTATTGTTTCTAGTACTTCTCTATAGCCTTTTCTTCCCCTCTCTAATTTAGTTGTTGAATATGTTCTGCTATCCCCAGCTATTATAAGCCCCATATAGTCTCCTCTGTATGAGAGATACCTAGCTATGGAAGCTACAATCCTTGTGCTGTACTCGAATGGTGTATAGCCATAGGGGCCGCTGACCATCTTATTTGTGCCGTCAACTATGAATAGAACTCTATTCATGGTCTCAAGTTCAAGCTCTTTAACAACAAATCTTCTCTTATATGCGAAGTATTTCCAGAGTATTCTTCTAACATCATCACCTTCTCTATACTCTCTAACACTATAGAACTCTGTCCCAAAGCCACTTCTTCTAGATCTTGTTAACCCAGTGGATCTTGTAAATACTAGAAGCCTTCTAACCTCAGCTTCAGACACCCTTGGAATTACCTTTACAAAGCCGACTGAGCTGAACGAGCCTCTGTACCTGTAGAAAGCAAAGAAGTCTCTTAAAACAATGTCTATAGGCCCTATTTCGTGGGTTCCAATTCTTGCCTGAAACCCCAGCCTAATTCTGGTGTACCCCTTCGGCGGTACCAATATTAGTGCAGCCCTAACACCTTCAACCAACTTCAAAAAGCTTGAATATCGAATAGAGACCTCGGCAAATGCTATTGGTATTCTAGTTGGGTTCTTGATTACCACGTCTATATATATCTTCTCACCCTCAACACCTCTTGTAGACGATATGTATGCAGAACACTTGTTCAGTGCTACAACAGCTAGTAGAAGATACCCTCTTACACCTGCTAAGAAAACTAGCAACGCTATGCCAGATGCTATCATCTCGTATCTGTATAAAGCTCCAAATGCTATGAGAAGAGCTGACAAGACTAGAAAAGCTCTTGCACGTGTTGTTGTCTCTAATGCTGTTACCTCTTCGATCAATGTATGTTGCACCTACTTGATTAAAATGTATTCAACGCCTTTTTCTCCAGATATTGTTTGTCCAAGCATTGAAAGGAACTCTTCGCTTTCTCTAATCATTCTAGCTATGGTTTTGTTCCATGAGAGCACAAGTGGAAGGAAACTCCTGCCCAAAGCCTTTTTGTATAGTCTACACATTCTATTCAGATACTTCTCAGCAACATCTCTCTTAGGAATCACGTTCAACAACCTTTCATCACATAGCTCAAGCCCATACACCGTCTGGGTAACTGTGTCAACAATTGAGAAAAGGGTTATGAAGTCCTGCTTTGAGAGCCTTATCTTCCCTCTTAGAATAGCATCCCTCAAATCACCTGTAACAAAACTCTCAATCTCCCTCTGCTCCTCTAGTCTATGGTCAGCAACAAAGAAAATTCTCCTCTTTAAAAACAAGTATATGGCAACTCCCATTGCCAATGATACAAGGATAAACTGGCTATATATAGAGAATATGACTCTAAACACATTATTGGAAAATTCTATAGCTGGTGGAAGCCAGGTTGATGGGTGGAAAAGCCTTGCTATAAATGACAATACAAGCGTTGTTGGATCAGAGTACATATACACACTACTGTATAACTTTTCTGGGGTGGACCCCGGATACCTACTACCATCCACAACAATCCTACAGCTTACATCAAATCTGCAGAGATAGTCTACAAGAGCCAAGGCAAAATCTCTATAGGTGGTTACATTGGATTCCAGAACCTGATTCAGAAATATCGATCCATCACCAATGACAAAAACGTGTACACCCGAATTACTCACCTCTTCGGCTGCAACAACATCACCTGTCTCGGCATAGCCTGTCACTTGTACTTGGCTACTACTTACAAGAAGCTTTGATGCTATATCCAATCTTAGGTAGTATGTTACATTGTTTGAGCTGTTTGATGGTATAGTGATAAAGGCGTATACGTATGGTCCATTCACATAGTCTATAATGATGTTTCCCATTACACGGATAGAGGAGTTTAGCCCCTTCAGAAGAATGTTTGAATATGTCGATTCATCAGCTATCAAAGCTGATGTGTATCTACACTCTCTAAGGCTATTCATAATTATGCCCACATCGCTATTGTTGTAGCCGATCTCTGGCGAGATCACTATATACAAGCATTTGTCGCCACCTCTAAGCAAATTCTCCATCTCTTGGATAGACGCAATAGCGTATGTGTTTGGGTATCTAGATCTAAGTATTTCAACAAGTTTGAATGTTCCTATAGGGCCTGTGTTATATGGTGAAGCACCTATGAAGACCTGGATCTGGGGAGGCCCTTTCTCAGCTAGTGCTATAAGCCCTATTGCAATTAGGGCAAGCATCATAGACATTGTGACAGCTGCAACAGCTTTTTCACTTCTCATGCTGTTCTCCTTTCTCGACAGCATAGACATATGCTGAGAGCCTTAGAACATATAGCGATGCTGAGAGCAGAGTAAAACCTATCAATGCCGATATAAGAGATGTGCCGACATATGCCCTCTCCATGTATCCAACAGACCATATGAGGAATAGAATAGATAGTATTGCAAGAGCCAATCCAATGCCTAGATATATAGCAAGTTGCACACCTCTCATCCTTGGGGATACACGACTATTGTTCATGGGGCAACACCAAAAAGTTTTGAAACACCATCCAAGAATATGAGAATATCTGAGTAAAATCCTGTATAAATATTAGATATGCCCTCCATGAAGTAGCCTATTGCCGGTTTTGTCAATGCATTTAAAACATCTCTATACATGTTATAGGATAGTATAACACCGCCAACATAGATGAATAGTAGCGTTACTATTGATAATACTAAAAGCGTTTTGAGGTCTAAAACAATTGGCTTCTCTAATCTATACATAGCATATCCCATGACCGTAAATAGGATAGTTGCTACAGCACCCCTAACAAGGTTTGCATAAATTGATGACTGTTGCAATGGTAGAATGAGCATGCTTACCAATTCATAGGCGGGAGGCGTGAATAAAGCTGACAATGCCAAGCTCTTCACTATTGTTAGTGGGGTTCCAATATAAACATCCACATCTCTTCTGCTCTTGAGAATCTTCAGAGCGACCTCTCTAGACCCACCTACATATATTGCTATGACTTCAGGTAAAGCAGTTGCTACTCTATATATGGCTACACCGATAGCTAGGGAAAATGATAGCACAAAAATGGGGTTGACAACAATTTCTCTCACAAAGCTGTTCGAGGTTTTTTGAGCTATGTTCTGTGGTAGTATAGATAATATATAGGCATTTGCAAGAAGAGACGCGGCTATAATAATGGCAATTACTGCTATTACTGGTACAAAAGTTGATGCTATGGTCTTCCTCCCACCAATCTCTATGAATCTCTCTTGCCGATTTCTATAAAAACTCTTCAAATGATCCATAATGGCTATAGCACCAATGGAGAGAAGAGCCTCTGGCGTTATCATTGATACCCTAAGTCTTGTTGCTACAGAGTATGATACAAGAGCCAGAACATAGATGAAAGACGTTGGATAAACAAGCAACACAATTGATAGCACAAGTGATACCATTAGAGAAATTGTTTCAACAGGTGATCGCATTATGTTGCCAAGAATATTCAAATCCATGGTGTTGATAAAAGTGTTTGCTACACTGAATAGTAGAACCGCTACTATTATCCTAGGCAAAACCTCTAGCAGCAATCTAATCATTTCTTTTCACCAGTCAAAATCCTTAAATATTTCTCGCTCTCCTCATCAACATCGTTTCCTGGGTTATGGGCATACCGAGCCACTTCATACAACTGCGTAATCTTCTCAAATACCGCGCCAAGACCTTCGAGCCTACCAGACACAGCTACGAGGTATTCTCTATGCGTCATACTATCCTCTTTCCTCACCATATACACACTTTCAATAAATTTTACAGCCCTCCAATAATTCGCTACAGCCTTTCTAATAGACTGCGCAAATGTCTTTGCATGCCAATCCCCAACACCAGCAACCCTTCTCCAAACAAACGCCTTTCTAATGGCATTAGTTATAGCCTTTCTAAAAACAATAATGATGGTTATTGTCAATGCAATCCCCAAAACCAATACTGCTAGCCCATGATCTATAAGAAGAGGTGTTGATGGTATTTGCATGCTTGGTGCAAATATTTGTGGAGATGCTGCGCCAAGGCTAGGCATAGACTCTATTGCCTGAGGTATCTTTGGCAATGCCTCTACAAGTTCTTGTGGCACTTGGCCGACAAAAACCCTTTTCTGCTGGAGCCAAGTACTATTAGCCAACTTCTCTAAAAGCTTTGCTACAGTATTTTCGCCAATAGCCACAACATCTTTATACCCCTCAGCCTGGGCCAAACTATTCACAACATTAAGAAACTGCATTACATCGCTTAAACTGGCATTGGAGTTTGCAACTAGTTCAACAGCTTTTAAAAGCGTCTCCCTATCAACAGAACCATTTAAAGCATAGCTATTGGCAATATCTGTAAGCATGTTTCTCAATTTCTCATCGCTTATTTGCTTAGATATATTATAGAGGCTCTGGCTAACATTCCCCTCTCTTAACACCATAGACCCTTGGGACATGTTACCAAGGCTCTTATACACGGATTCGAGTATATTCGAGATGCTCTCAGATGAAATATTGTAGGGAAATCCAAGAGTGTGCCTCTCAAGAACATTTTGGTAGCTATAGACCCTTGGGTAGGAAGCGAACTGTGTAGTAATCAATATTATGTGTAATACAATGAGAAGAATTGTGTGTCTCAAGGCTTTGGCACCGGAACCCTTTTCAGAATCTCCTCAATAACTCTAGAGCTTGTAACACCCTCAACCTCATACTCAGGCTTAACAATTATCCTATGTGAGAGAGCTGGAACAGCTACAACCTTAACATCGTCTGGAATAACATAGTTTCTACCATCTATATATGCCCAGGCCTTGGCAAGCCTGAGAATAGCTATTCCCGCTCTAGGAGATCCCCCAAGCTTCACTGCAACATGCTTTCTAGTCTCCTCAACTATAGAGACTATATAGTCATAGATGGAATCATCTACATTAACACCCCTAACCTGCTCAATAGCCCTCAACACATCATCTCTTGTAAGAACAGGTTGAAGAGACTCTATACCTACCTCAATCTCATCGATCCTCTTGAGCATTTCCCTAAACCCCTTAGTTGATGGATAGCCCGTGTCGATTTTCGCCAAGAATCTGTCCAGCTGTGCCTCTGGAAGTGGAAAAACCCCCTCCATCTCGACAGGGTTCTGAGTAGCTATAACAATGAATGGCTCTTCAAGCCTCCTAGTAACTCCCTCTATAGTGACTTGCCTTTCCTGCATAGCCTCAAGCAAAGCTGATTGTGTTCTCGGAGAAGCTCGATTAATCTCATCAACAAGAAGAATGTTGGTGAAAATAGGTCCCTCCCTAAAAACAAACTCACCTTTCCTCTGATCATATATATAACCCCCAAGAACATCCATTGGAAGAAGATCCGGAGTCATCTGAATCCTTTTAAAGCCAAGGCCAAGAAGCCTTGCAACAGCCTTTGCCATAGACGTTTTAGCAACACCCGGCACACCCTCTAGAAGAACATGACCCCGAGAAAGCATACAAGCAAGAATCATCTTAACCTCAAACTCTTTCTCAATGAGCAAACCAGAGTAAACAAGCTTGTCCAAAACAATCTTAAAACTCATAAACTTCACACATGCTGTTTCTGCTTGTTATTGAGGGAGAAATATATGTTTTACGGTTTAAAGAGTATCACATGGCCTTCAGCGGGAATAGCCTGCAATCAATATTCCTTCAATGTTACATATGTATAAGGTGGGAGCTGATAAAGGTGATTAGATATGGCTAAGAGGATCATTAAACATGGTTTGCATATATTTTGCAGACCTACGGGTTAGAGTTCTTCCTGTCCTGCATTCCCAAAATAAATAACATTAAAAACTATACATTTTAATAAGATATGGCTTCGCATCTAACAAGGATATTTAAGACACTATAGAGAAGGAGTATCTAATAAACTGGAATTTGGAAACTCCAAATGTTTAAAATAGCTTAATATCAACATTAAAAATAAAAAATTATTTGATATACCTTAAGATATGACCATTTCGTATAGCAGGGTGTTGTAAGTAGGCGATATATTTATCTTCCAATAGTTTCCAGACTGGGTCGTACTGAGCATTCTAGTCTTCCTACCAACATTATCAAGAGACCAGCACATAACATTCCTATTGGTTTTAATGGTTATAGTGGCTTCAATACCTTCTACAATTGTCGGAGCAGAGCCCCAGTTGCTGAATGTAGATATTCTTCTTCCATATAGACTGGCTAGCTGATCTTTTGTGAGATTTGCTGCTGCTCTAAATAGAAGTCTTTTATCATCAAAGTTGTAGATAGGCATGTTATAGTTGAATCCTGTTCCAACTGCTATAACAAGTATCCTCTTAGCATCTTCAAAGCTGTTGCCTTCTAATACATGGATTGCTATTGTTGCCCAGCCATCTAGAAGGGTGTCTCCAATCTCTATGGATATGCTTCCAAAATCAAACTTTCTGTTACCTATATACCCTGACAAAACAATGCTTTTACTTGTATTGACAATAAATACACATCTATTGTATTCTCTGCAATTCCATATCAACTCACCTGTATCTGACACAATAACATTGTCTGTTGGAGGAGGTACATTTGATGGGGAGAGAGCATAGGTTGGTTGTGTCATGTTATCTACAACCATTCTGAATCCATGTATCAGAGGAACATAGTATGGCACGTCTAGGTGCCCAGCGTTTGGAAGATTCCAAACACTTGCCGTCCTCTTTGCTACAAGCTCTAACTCTTTATCTCTAGTCATTTGAACAACTACAAGATTCTTTGCAGGACTTACATCACCTCTCACAAAGAGGAAATACGATGTTAGCATCAAAGCCCATCTAACAGGATCTTGGTCGAAGTCTAGTGTTCCTCTTGACCTTGTGGAATTCCAGCTAGCAGTTGCCATTTGTCCTGAGGTCCACGGGCCATAGTTATAGGGCATTATGGCGTCCCAGTCTTGAAATGCTGCAAAAGCTGGCAAAAATACAAAGCCCTCAGCTCTGTACATATTGGGTGCTGGGTGATTGTACTCGCTAACTGTAAAGGGCTTTCCATATATGCTTCTAAAGGCCAAACCAGTCATAGTGTTAGAGGATGGGTTATTCACCATTGGATCATTTATCACATACCAGTTATTGCCAGAGCCTGTGGGATAGCGCCAGTAATGATGAGCGTCAACAGCATCTAGCCTGGCCATGATGTTGGGCATACCTCCCCAAGCAGATTGCGTACCCATGACTATAGCCTTAACCTTCAGCTCATTCTTTAAGAAGTTGTACATATCCATAAAGTAGTTGTAGTCTAGTCGCCATAGAAACTCTGCCCAATCTAGTCTAGCCTGTAGTGTTGGTCTCTTAGTTATAATATCTGCATAGTTGAATACATCAACTGTTTTATTCTCTAAGCTCTCACCAGGTAGAAGGCTTTTCCCCCACGCTTTGGCAAGATTTTCTGTATTTCCATATTTGCTTATTAGAAACTCGTTCCACTTCTCCCTCAATGCATTTCTAAAAACAGGTGGAAGCCTATCAACAGCTCCATCAAGCCATCCAAAATTCATTCCATATTCATTCAAGATCTCTATAAAGGCTACTGCAGGGTCATCAGCATAGGATAGGCCTGTATATGGGTTTACATGTGTTAGTAGCTGTCTTGCAAACTCCTTTACAAGCTGTCTTGCAGGTTCGTAGAAAAATGGTAAGAGATGCTGATCTTTAACCTGCATTGTATTTACATCACTTGGTAGCCCATCAGCAGAAGAGAATTGTCTGTAACACATGAGGTTGATGTCTATGTATATCCCATTTCTTTCCAAAGCAGCAATGAAATAATCCATCTTATCCAAGTTCTTCATATTTAACTGTCTTGTGCCTGGAGGAGAGAATATGTTGTTATTAGGCTCCCAGTTAGCATCTATAGCATGAAACCTGACAAGGTTAATACCATACTTCGCTAATTTAGCTGCTATTAAATCAGCCTCTTCCTTTGATGGAAAGGTCCCCGTAGCTACAACACTAACACCTAAAAACCTTATTCTTTTGCCGCCAACATATAAATGTCCATCAGGCCCAACAGTAACAGGCCCATATTTACCAGCAGGCTTATCCAGATATTCAGATAGACTTATATCAGTTTGTGACGAGTCATCCCATGGAAAATAAAAGGGAAACAACCTATCACCAGCAGGTACAGTTATTTGCAGAGCTCCTACTGTAACAGTTCTCGCTATAGTTGTTATAACCTGTGTGGTGGTTGTTTTTAAGATTTCCACAGGAACAGTTATAGTGTTTGTCATAGTAACTGTAGATGGTATAGTGATTGACATAGGCGTCTCGGTTACCATAGTCCTATAGGCAGTCTCCGTCATTGTAATCATATTAGATTTTGTGATAATATAAGTATAGGTATAGGTTTGTGTCGGGGGAGTCTTTAGAGAACCAACAATATAGCCAGCTATGCTAGCCACAATCACTATTGCAATAATTAAAATAGTTGTGATAACTGAAGTACGAGATCTATTGAAGACCAACACCAACACCCTTTATAACTGCTAGCTATTTTCGGTGAGGAAGTTTTAAGCTTGTCGCTAGCAAGAATTTTAGATACCTTAATGTATGTAACATAATGATTATACCCATATTATAAACAAATTCAAATAAATAGTTTAGAAATGGAAGTTGAAAGAAACAGAAACTTGAAGAACCTATCACTCCTTTCTATTAACATAATACACTTGGCATAATAAAATCGATTTACTTGTAGTAAAACTAGCATTTAAAGCTACAATCTTGCTTTCAATATAACAACAAAAATGTAATAGAAAATAGAATAGTGTTTTAAGATTCTCATCATCTCTATTTCAATATTCAAAAAATCTCTTCAATGGCTTTCTAAATAATTGCTGCTTATGAACTTTAAAATGTTGGTATCTTCAAATTTTCTTGCAAAATACTCTGTTAATTTCTCTTTGTATTCTTTTATACGGTTTTACATATGTGGAAGAGAATTACAGATGAATTCTAGATGCGCTTTCTATAACCTCTTTTGATTGATTTTTAAGTAGGTTTTCTACATTTTCTTTTTTTACTGCGGTTGTTGTTCCTGGTGCTGTAACACAAACTGCTCCAACTGCCTGTGCATAAGTTAGTATTTCTATGAGTTTTTCATAGCCAATCTCATCTATGAACCTTCTGCCAAGTCTGTTACCAGCTATATCGACTAGTTTGTAGATAAATCCGGCTTGGAAAGCGTCTCCAGCCCCTGTTGGATCAACAACATCAACCTTAAATGGCTTTTGATATATAATATAATTATCTTTAGCTATGTAAGCCCCTTTCTCCCCATCAGTTATAACAGCTATTTTCACACCTCGACCCAAAATCTTTTTAATTCCCTCAATAACATCCTCAACACCAAGAACATTTCTAAGCTCATATCTATTACAGTGAAATATATCAGCATATTCCAAGGCCTTTACCAAAAAACTCCAATCCTTTTTGCCATAAGGTTTAGCAGCACCTACATCAACAAAATTCAAGATACCCATTTTACTGCTAAACCTCAAAATGTTCTCCAGATTATCATCGACATCACCTAAAAGCCCAGGAGCCACATGAAGTAGACTCGGCTTTACCTCTTCAACATATTTTAAAACTTCATCGGATGACATATGGGTAGATGCACCAACCTCTACATGGAATCTCCTATCCTCTCCATTAACAACAATTATAACATTTTTGTTAGAGCCAACATTAGGAAACCTAAACAGCTTTAGCTGTATAGAGTAGCTAGCCAAAGTATCCTCAATAAATTTTCCACAAAAATCTTCGCCAACAGCCGAGACAACATGTATTGCAGAAGGGCTATAACCAAGCTTAACAAGATCTATAGATATGTTGCATGGGTGTCCGCCAAGCGATATTGTTATTCCCCTATCTAGATAAACAATATCGCCAGGTCTGCTAAGCTGTGGAACAACTAATATGATATCACAAACAGCAACACCCACAAACATTAATACGGGAATCAAACACATCACTTCATAGATTATTTGATACTTTAACAAAATTTATATTTTCCAGTATTATGCTAACTACATAAACAACAATAATAAATCTTTGCTTTGGATTTTGTGCTCTACCCACAAATTGGTTCCTCGGCGGAGTTACCGAGATCGATTGAGCACACCTTCTCTCCTACACACTTCTACATCTACAGATACTCAATTCTGGTTTGTTTTGTGGAGGTAGAAGGAGGGTTTAAAAAATATATATTTATATATTTATTTTCTTTTTATTATCCATCCGATGGCTATTCCGACTACTAGAAGCACTACTGCTAGTATTGTTGTTGTTGTCCAATCTGTTGCTGTTACTGTTGTTGGTGATGCTGATACTATTGTTGTTATTTTTGTTGATAATACTGTTACTGTTGACGGTACTGTAACACTTCTCTCAATTGTTGCTGTAACTGTTACTGTTGATATTGGCGTTGCAACGGTCTGTGTCTGTGTTGGAGATGGGGATGTTGCAGGAGGTGTTGTTGTGGCTGGGGATGTTGTTGGGGGAGTAGTAGTTGTCGCGGTTGTGACAGGAGATGTTGGGGATGTTATAGGAGTAGTAGTTGTTCTAGGCTGTGTAGCTGGAGATGTTGTAGTGGTTGGCGGAGTAATTAGCTTAAGTAATGCATCCACTACCTCAGGTAATGTTTTTACCTTAAATTCTGATGGTATTAAGTTGCGTATATCTGTTGGTCTTGGTAGTGTTTCTGGTGGCCATAGTATCTTTGTTGCTGGTTTTAGTAGACCATAATCTTGGAATAGGTATGGAGCTATAAAGCCTGTAGGTGATGAACCAAACCACCATATCCTCATACCATCATAGTACGGCAATTTATATCCTAGTCCTGTATCTATTACTCCATCCGGTGGACCTATAAGCTCCATTATGTTTGTTGTCTTAACATTTACAGCAAATGTTCTTATAACTTTCCATCCGACACCCGTGAAGATATAGTAGTTCCAGAACCATACCAGCTTCGCTAACGAGTCCCACCACTCTGGTGTAAATGGTAGGAATGCTTGTAGCTTTAGAGTCTCTACATAGGGTGACACATATATGATTGTTCCATTCTTTAGAGGTACAGGCCACGCCTTATCCACCTTAGTCAAGTTTATATTGTTTGACCCTGCAAACATTGACCATCTTAAATTTAGGAACCCACCTCCAGCTTCAGCCAAGGATGTTGATACCATAGGCCCTGTCTCGATTAGAACATCGAATTGCAAGTTATCTTGTACTTGAGCTCTCAATGAAACATCGAACGACCTCGTTGTTACAGCTATTCCATGTTGTTCCCACTGCCACTTAAGGTTGTCTGCCATAGCAATCCAATCAGTATATGAGCCACAGGCTATCTCTATGCTAAGTGGTTGCCCTGTTCTTGTATCATACCACTTGCCATCAGATCCCCTCTTAAATCCTGCCTTTTCAAGTAGTTGATAAGCTTTCGTTGGATTATAGCTCCAATCATAGAGGTTATTCCTAATCCAATTGGGAAGCCAACTCGAGTTGCCAAGTCCTGTTATATAGTCATCCAATGGCAACCTAAGTGGGTATGCCTCGGCAAGTTTTGTTCTATTTATAAGCATTGTTAAAGCTTGTCTTACTTCGGTTATGTTTAATGGGTATTTCCATGCGTTAAACCACAAGCCATGTATAACCCAAACATATGAAGCAAAATACTTGGTTGGTATGCTTCCATCTGCCTGTATAGTACCCATGAGATCTAAAGGTGCTGCACTATATTGAAATGTAATATGGCCATCTCTTTCAAGTGCTATATCTTGGTCTGAAGCCCTTGTATAGTATACGTCAACCTCCTCGAAAACGATTTTATTGGCAAGCGGATAGTATGGATTCTTCCTGAGGATCACCCCAGTATCGGTCAAGGTTTGTGGGTCAACCCAGTAAGGACCGTAGCACCATACCTCATTTAGTTGATAAGCCTTGAGATCATTGCTAAGCTGAGCATAGGGAACCTCATTAAGCTTCATTGAAGCCACTTGTTCAGCCCACTTACCAAATATATCGTAAGGTGTTGTAATGTATTGTGTCAGTAATGTCCTTATACCTATGTAATTAAATGGTGCGGTAAACTTATATGTATATACTTCTCCAGGTTTATCTAGTCTCCCAGCGGTAAACGACATAGTTGATTTATTGAAATAGAACCTTATGGTATAGTCATCTAATATCCTAATTTCGTCTAACCATGGTATGTAGTTTCTCTGGATCTTCCACTGTATCATGAAATAAGTCCAAACATCCTTTGCTGTGAAAGGCTTCGTATCTTTACCATTAAACCATTTAAGATCGTTTCTGATGACAAGCTCTAGATAACCCCTGCCATCTGTGTCTATACCTAGTTTAAAGTCCTTGGCAGTCCAGGGTAGAAACGTTTCAGCTACAATACTATACATGTATAGCGGAGGTCTACATGCTGCTTGAAGATATGATGAAGCCCCAACAGGATTTTGGGGGGCAAAGGGATTATGATTGACAACAGCAGGTTTAGTCCATCTAACCACGAATTCAAGCTTAGGGCCTTGTGAATGAACAATACTAGTGGACACTAACGTGCTCATTGTTAATAATAATAGAACTAAACTTATTAGTAAATTCCTTACAATTACTTTTTTCACTATATGATTCACCTCATCTAAATCAATTTAGTATAGGCAGAAGCTAATAAATTTATTTGTTAGTTATATGCCCTAAAGTGGAGAAAAATCCCAGTTTAAGCCATTAAATCATGTAATCAAGTTTGCATCTAATTCTAATACCTAACGCAATAAAAATAGCTGGATAAGATAACTAATATAAATGGCATGCAACAAAGTGATCTTTTTCTATATTCTTTAGCTGCGGCTTTTCGGTCCTGCAGATGGGTTTTGCGTAAGGGCATCTTGGATGGAGGGGGCAACCTGAAGGTTTGTTTATCGGGGATGGTATTTGCCCTGTTATAGAGACTTTTCTGCTTTCCCTCATAGTAGGATCTGGTAGAGGTATAGCATCTAGTAATGCTTTTGTATAGGGATGCAAAGGTTTTGTTATTAAATCGTTTAACCTGCCGTGTTCAAGAATCTCACCTAAATACATAACATAGACCCTTGTTTGAGGACCAAAGAATTGTAGTAATGTTATTTCATGTGTTATGAAGAGCAGAGAGGCGCCAATGTCTTTTACATTGTTTTTCAAAGTTTTCATAACACCAGCTTTTAGTGACGCATCAAGCATGGTAACAGGTTCATCAGCCACAATATACCTTGGATTTAATACTATAGCTTTAGCTATTGATAATCTCTGTCTCTCACCACCACTTAATTGAAATGGGTATTTATCTAGGTATCTTTCTGGAGGAGTAAGACCTACTCTAGCCATAACATCTTTTACCATCTCTAAAGCTTCCTTATCTGTAGGCACTAGCTTATGATATTTAACAATATCAAGTAGCAAATCTATAACTCTTCTATATGGGTTTAGGCTTGCATATGGGTCTTGTGGTATGTATTGTGCGTTTATTCTGTATTTTTTGTATTGCTGTTTGTTCATTTTTCTTATGTTTATTCCTTGGTATAGTACCTCTCCTTTTGTTGGTTTTAGCAGATCTAATGTTATTTTTCCTAGTGTTGTTTTTCCAGATCCGCTTTCACCTATTAGTCCAACTACCTCTCCTTCATTTACATCTATGCTTACATTATCCACCGCATTGAAGTATATTCTCTTCAACCCCTTCCTTATAGAAAATGTCATGACAATATTTTTAGCCGATATCAAGGGAGCCAAAAAACGTCACCTCTTTGCATATAGCCAGCATGCAACAAAACGATTCTTCTCAACCTCTACCAAAGGAGGCTCCTCCCTCCTACAAATATCCATAGCAAACGGACACCTAGGATGAAACTTGCAGCCATAGGGTAACCTCCTATAATCAATTGAGACACCTACGAAATCTGGAGGTTCTTTGAATTCTCCTAGTTTTGGAACACTAGCTAACAACATTTGTGTATAGGGATGCTTTGGACTATAGAAAATACTATGAACATCGCTAATCTCACACAATCTGCCAGCATACATAACAGCTACTCTATCAGCAATATCAGCAACAAGAGCGATATCGTGGGTTATAAGCATATAGGTCAAACCCATTTTATTCTTTAGATCCTTCAGCAACAATATTATTTCTCTTTGCGTCAACACATCCAAAGCTGTTGTAGGCTCATCAAGAATAACAAATTTAGGATTTAAAAATAATGCTAAAGCAATTAAAGTTCTCTGCTTCATGCCGCCAGAAAGCTCAATAGGATACATATTAAGAACCCTATCAGCATCAAGCTTGACAGACTCCAACAAAAACCTAGCCCTCTCCAAAACCTCACCCTTATCACTAAAACCATGAGCCTTCGCAGTCTCTATAAAATGATCCCTTATCTTTATAGTAGGATTAAGAGCGTTCAAAGCACTTTGAGGAACCATAGAAATCTCCTTCCATCGGATTTGTGTTCTAAACAGCATGTGTGGAAGATGTAGTATTTCTACATAGTTATTTCCAAGCTTGTACAGCACCTTCGAGTTATTATCTACATACGCTATCTCTGGTAATGTTCTTAGGATAACATTAGCTAGGGTTGTTTTACCACAACCACTTTCACCAACTAAGGCTATAGTCTCTCCTTGTATTACATCTAGGTTGATGTTGTTGAGTACTCTAATTTTCGAGTAATAGACAGATAGATTCTGTACCCTCATTAGGTAACTCAATTTATTCACCTTCTTCTATCTTGGTTCTTAGGGCTGGGTTGAATACTTCTTCAAAAGCTCGAGCTACATTAGCTAAACTAAACTGAATCAAAACGATAGCGATAATAGGTCCCCAAAGACCTAGTTGTACTGAAAGTTTCTGGGCATATAGACCTCCAACCGATGTAGCTAAGTTTATCTGATAACCCCAGTTATCGGCACTAACAGGGATTATACCGAGGAATGATAACGAAGTGTATCCATATATTCCGTTAACCATCGCTAACACGAACTGCATTGTAATATAGGGCAGTATGTATCGCATAATTTCTTTGAATATTATGTATCTTGCTCCAAAGCCCAATGCTTTTGCCACCTCTATGAACTCCCTACGTTTCAGCGATACAACTTGTGCTCTTACACCTCTAGCTATAGTACCCCAAGCTGTTATACTTAGAACGCCAGCTCCAACGAGTAGGTTACCTCTAAGGTTCGCAGGTAATAGTGCTGAAATTATTAAAGCTAGAAATGTCGAGGGTATGGTTAGAGCTAGTGTTATCAAGAAATTCAAAGCCCCATCGATTTTACCTCCAAGGTACCCCGCTATAAGACCCATCAACATTCCCACGATAGTAGTGATCAGAGCTGATAGGAATGCTACTGTAAGCGTTGGCGCAGCTGCTCTTACTAGGCATAGAAATAAAGGTCTCCCAGTACCCTCTGTTCCTAGGATATACCATGGAAAGTTCTCTAATGATGGCGACTTATACATGTAGAGGTATCCTCTTGGTGGTGGTAATGGGGGAATAACATTAAGGTATACTAGAATAGTTGCTAGTATGTAAAGGAATAACACGATAAAGCTAAACCCCGTAGTGAAGTCTTTGAAGAATATTTTTAACACAAACTTTAGCGATCTCGATGCCTTTGGGTTAACCAAGTTATTCAGCTTCATATTATCGCCCTTAATCTGTTCTAATTCTTGCTCTAGGATCTATGAAGCCATAGGTCATATCAGTTAAGAGATTTGCTAACACCAGTATCCCTACAAATGTTGCATATACACCTAAGATTACTGGGTAATCTCTGTTGCCAATCGCAACAGAAAGTAGAGTCCCAATACCTGGTTTTGAATATAGATTCTCTAACCATACTGTTCCTATCAGCAACTGAGCAAAGGTCACACTTATTGTTGCATACGTTGGCAAAAGCGAATTTCTTGCAACATAGTTAAACAGTATTCTTCGTGTTGTTAAACCTCTAGCTTTCGCATAGGTAATGTAATCATCTTTCAGCGTCATTATAGCTATAGAGCTTACACTCCAGGCCCATCTGGGTAGAGAGGTTAGGACTAATGCTATAACTGGTAAGAGGTAATAGTAAAGTACACTTGCTATGAATTCTATGCTAGGTCCCGGTTTTACATGTGCAGCGTCATAGGGTCCCATATAAGGTAGAAGCTTCCACATATACCCTATATACACAAACAGTATTACGCCCATAACCCAGTTAGGTACAGCATTTAGAATGCTGAGTATAAATGTCATAAGCTTGGAAATAACTGCTCTCCCTCTATAATATGCTAAGATTAACCCGAGAGTTATACCGATAGCCATAGTTATTAAGAGAGCATATGATACAAAGAATACTGACCAAGGTAAGGTATTAGCTATTAAAGCAGAAACAGAGACCCCATACGATATAGATTTTCCTAAATCACCTTTTATCAAGTTCATCAAATAGTTCGCTACTTTAACATGAATAGGCTGCTCAATGTCTACACCAAAATACGATCTAACTATGGTTAGAGCCTCAAAGTATGGATACCCTTGGCTCACTAACTGTGTAATCATTATCTCTAGCGGGTTTCCAGGTGTAGCGAAAACCACAAAAGATATCAAGACGATAGCTGTAAACCACATAGCAATAGCCATCAAAACATTCTTTGCAATCCAACCCCACGTACTCATAGGCTGGCAACACCATAGGGAGTGATTATTACATTGCCGTAATTTCTAATTGTTGCGAAACTTAATAAAGTTTAATGATTCTATATGGTAGCGAGTAGGTATAGCGGTTCTTCTGCTACATTGTTAGAAGCAGTTGATATCTCTAGTTTAATCCATTGTGGTGGATCTTCAAGTATCAACTTGCCATTCCTTCTTAACGGATCTGCAACTAAGTCTTCTCCTGGTATTGGGGATTCGTAGACTTTGATTTTATCTAGGGGTATCTTACTGTATATGGTGAGTTTCTCAGCGGGGGGAACATATATGTACTTATTCATGTCCTTAGAGAAGAGCTTAAGTTTAAAAGAGTAGTATGCTTTAGGATCAAATAGGTTCTTATCTAGAAGTATACACCATATTTCGTGTGTGTACCCCCATCTACCTGTATCATGTCTTAAGCTCCAGGTATCCCTGAAAGCAGCAACAAGAAGCTTGGGAGCACCATCTGGTAGTGTCGTGTAGTGTGGGTGTCCTAGCTGAACCATATTGTCATCGATTTCAAGCAAGTGCGTCATAGATGTTTGCATAGTGATGAAGTTCCCAAAGAACACATCTGATGGTATTTCATCTAGTGTTGGCCCTATGAAGGTATGAAGAGTCCATTTAGAGCAGCTGTTTTGTTCTGCAAATATTTGGAATCTTGGGAGCAAGGTGAAGTCTAATACATCGTTAGAGCCCCACCTAGCTACGACCCCAAGGTTTTCAGCTTTTGCCTCATCTACGTTATCAATGCTTTTTACCATGTAAACCTCCAGCTCCTCTTTTCTCTCGCTATTCCTTGTAACAGCAATAGCATCACGATGCTTTGTATACACACCTATTGGTTTTATGGGGAAGCCGTAATCCCTTACTGCTCCAAAGTCTAGTATCTCTTTGTATTTTTTCAGATTCCACTCGCTATCAAAGGTATAGAGGAATATTTTTGAACCATGGGATGTCGTTACAATAAATTCTTCTTTGGTAGCGTTGTAGAATCCTCTTACGGTATTATGTGTATAGGAAGCATCAATAGGGAAATCATATCTCAATATTTTCTTTAATGTATTCCACTGCGGAATTAGGTTCTTATCTACTTCAACTACGAATACTTCTCTCAACCTTCCTCTAGGATCCCTCCAGCCAGTAAATAGAAGCCAGTAAACATTTTTCTTGACGTCATGTATTAGATTTGGGGTTCCTACACCTCCCCTTATATCCTCAACCACTTCAACTTCGTAGGGAATGAGTAAGGGTGTTATTTTCGCCATGAATGAACACCTCTAGTAACATTATCTAGCACATAACCTTAATATTCACATGATACTAATATGTATCACCCCATCTATAATCTCGTATAGAACTCTACCAGTTGATTGCCTAGGTATCGGGAGGCCAAGAAGTGCGCAAATCGTTGGTGCTATATCCCTCAACCATACACCGTAATCAACTTTAAGGCCTTTCTTAACCCTAGGACCTTTTATCACAAACATAGCTTTGTTGGTTCCAATGGAAAGTTTAGCTGATGGAAGCCCCTCGTGAATGCTTGAGGCCCCTCCCCATATACCATGCTCTGGATCAGGTAAGCCGATGTAGCCCTCTTTCTTTAATTGATATCTTTTAGAAAGACCCCTAACAATTGCATATCCCGGTCGCGGAGAATACAGGATATCTAGGTCTTTCTCTCTATAGCCTAGCACTTGTGCCTCCCATCCAGGTATAACAAGATAGAACACATGTTTTTCTCTGTCCTTAAGCGAAAGTAACACGTCTATCAACTCTTCAACTATTTCTCTATACTCATCTTCACTTCTTATAATGCCATCACTATACCTCCATATAGTATTGAGTATAAGTCCATCATATTTTATTTCTCTAACAATACTTTTTGATGTATCAATGGAGCCCTCATCTTTTATGGTGATGAAACCTTTATCAACTAGATAATCAACTAGAAAAACTACCTTCACCCTTGCTATATGCCCGTGATCCGATACTAACACCACCAGAGTATCATCATCTGCTAGAGTTAGAATTTTACCAACAAAATTGTCTATCTTTGAATATGCTTTCTTGAAAACTTCTCTACAATGTGAATCATCTATGTATCCATGGGCAACAGGATCTATGCAATACCATAACTCATGCTGGACATAGTCTATCGCATGAACTTGAACAAAAAGCATATCCCAGTCCAACTCTTTTTTTAAATACTCTGCAGCTCTATACATCCAATCCAAATGGTGCTCAAGCTCCTCAAAGAAAGTATCGAAGCATTTATGCGCTAAACATAACCTTGATGGATTATCAAGGAAATAGCCCACCTCATTAATAAGCTTTTTCTCGACATCGCTAGGATAAATGAAGCCCTCCACAGCATGGATCTGCGTTCTATAAAGGAGAAAGTTCTCGGGGTCACTATTCAACAGTTTAAACCTGCAAACCCCCTTAGTGACACCACCATCCAGATCCTCAAACGGTATTACTATGAAATCACTCCATTCCCCTTCGTGTAGAGTTGCTATACTTTTAGAGAAGTCTTTATCGAAAGCCATTGAAAGAGTATCGTATGATCTACAGTTACTTGAATATAACAGTAAATAAATTGTGGCAGGTTTTTTATTTTTTAAAGAAATAGTTAAAGAGGTCTCAAGAGGCTTCAAATCATTACATGTGGTTCCCTGGAACAATTCCCAAGAATCCAATACACTCCACCTAATCAATACCGACTCAAAGGAGCCATGCAGACCACCTGAATAACGATATATTTTCTTAGATGAATAGAGCCTGCTTTCTTCAAGAACTCCCAAACCATTATGGGGAGCGCCATCGCCTATAGCAACCACATTAGTATTATTAGGAGGGAAAGAACTGGGGAATCTAATTAGAACAACCTTTTTTCCATATCTTGAAGCAGTTTCCCAAATACTTTCAGCATTTCTCGCATTAGATGTGAAAACCCATTCGAAAACTCTATGAATAGTTGAATCAGTTCCAGTTGCAATCGTGGTCCAATTTGTAGGGGTATAGGTTGGCATGGATGGTAGAGCGTAACCGTAGGAACCCTCCATCATCAGTCTCTGAATGTTGGGCATAAGACCTTCTTTAGCAAATTTTTCTACAAAATCCAGAATCATAGAGTCTATTCCGATTAAAATAAGCTTCCTATTCAACCAACACACCACAGATCATCTGGGATCGTGGAACACAAAATAAATTTTTGTGTTTTTATTTGAAAACAACAGACTTTAGGAGGATAAGAGTCACTTTTTGTTAACTTTGATGTAATAGGATTAGGACATTTCTTCAGGACATTGAGATTTTCATTATAAGGGCTTTGCTGTCAGGACTACCTATAGTTCCTGATAAGATGATAACTATTAGATGAATCGACTTGGTAACTTTGTGTTTGAGATACAAACCTAAAAAGCTACGATAATTATGAGTTTGATCTACGGCAATTAAAATGATAACAATAATAGTTTACATTGACGTTATGTGCTTAGGAGTAGGCTATAGGTTTCTCAATGAGCCAGTTAATAACCTATACATTCCTGCTGTTTATAGTCTGTATAGTTATGAGTTCTTTGTCACTACATCAGTAACTTAACTACAGACTTTGAATATAGTTCCACGCTCTACTAGGTATATTAATTGTATAGATGATGCTTAAATTTGATTGAATTAAACACTTCTTTATTTAATATTTAATTATGAGAACTGCAAGCCTTTTCTTCAAGAATATTTTTAAACTTTAATTAATGGTTATCTGCGGGGTGCAAGATATGAATAGAACAATATATAGAATATTGATGGTATCATCCATAACACTGTTACTGGTACTATCCTTGCTACAAGCATTATATGCACCTAATAGAGCTGTTGCTGGTCAAGGTGGTCTCAAAGGTAGGGTTATGGAGAAGCTTGGCAGGGGTCTTGTAGCGCTTAGAATCTCTAATAACTCTGTTTGGTTGAGTTGGAGACTTCTTGCTACAGATCCTGACAACATAATGTTTAATGTATATAGGCGTATAGGGAATGGGCCTCTGGTTAAAGTTAATAGTAAGCCTCTATATCTGACATGGTTCATTGATAATCTAACGAACTTCGATTTCTCACAGCCTGTAACATATTATGTAGCAAGTGTTGTGGATGGTGTTGAGGTAGGGTTTTCGAAACCCTATGTTCTGCGCCCCAATACCCCCATAGGCAACTATATATCTATTCCTTTAAGACAAGATGCCTTGAACTTTAATGACACTGTTCAAGGAGCTAGACTTGCAGGCATAGGCGATTTAGACGGTGATGGCGAGTACGAAGTAGTTGTTAAAAGAGGTGACCAAGATATAGATCCATCGCAAACCACTGTACCTACAGAAACATATAAGCTTGAGGCATACAAACTTGATGGAACATTTCTATGGAGAGTTGACCTAGGGCCAAACATAAGACCAGGTATATACTATTCACCATTTGTTGTATACGATCTCGATGGCGATGGAAGGGCCGAAGTAGCCGCCATGATAGGCGAGAATGCAACATTCTATACACGCGATGGTAAAGTGATAGTCGTTGGAGATATAAATAACGATGGTACTATGAAATATGCTGACTATCTTGGCAGACAAACTAAAGACCCACTATACTTTGCTATAATTGATGGTGCAACAGGTTATCCTCTAGCATTTGGCGAATGGTTGTACATGTACAACTGGACCTATTGGGGTGACAACTATGGCAATAGAGCTAGTAGAAATATGATTGGTGTCGCCTACCTTGATGGAGAACATCCATCGTTAATTATTGCTAGGGGTATCTACACACACATCTATGTAGAGGCGTGGAACTGGAGAAATGGAAAACTGGAGAAGCTGTGGACTTTCTATTACCCATATCAGGGTCTAAGCAAAGGCTTCCAGCAAATGAGGGTTGCTGATATCGATGGGGATGGAAAGGATGAGATAGTATATGGGGCGATAGCAATTGACGATGATGGTAAGCTGCTTTGGGACTCGGGACTGCTTCACGGTGATAGGTTCCATGTGGCAGATATAGATCCTTCAAGACCAGGGCTAGAGATATTCTATGTCCAGGAAAGACCAGGACAATGTTCTGCCGGATGCAAATACACATTTGTAGAAAATGGTAAGAATTGCACCGTTGTGAGCAATCAGGTTGTATGCAAGCCTGTTAGCGGAGAAGTCACATTGTATTGGAGACCTGGTGTAGCTCTTGTAGAAGCTGCTACAGGCAGACTTATATGGGCTTATTCAGGTCCTGGAATAAGTGATCAAGACATTGGTAGAGGAAGCTGTGGAGATATAGATCCAAGGTATCCAGGTATGGAATGCTGGGCTACAAGACCAGCTGCCCCAGGTAATCTATTTAATGCATCAGGTTATATAGTAGGGCCGAGAATGAACCTAACAAACTTCAACATTTGGTGGGATGGAGATCTGCTTAGAGAACACCTAGACGTTGTAACACCAAATAGCTTTAGTGTCAGCAAATACGATTGGAATAACAGGGTATGGAGACACATATTTAATGTAACCAATGTTATTCCAGGTTCTAGAAACGCTCCTCTAGCCTATGGCGATATAATTGGTGATTGGAGGGAAGAATTCATAGTAGTTACAGCAAATAAAAAAGAGATGAGAATATATATATCAACAGAGCCCACAAACTACAGAATATATACATTAATGCAGGATCCGCAATACAGATTAAGCGTAGCACTAGAGACCCATGGCTATATGCAGTCAACCCAATTGTCCTTCTACCTAGGCACGGAAACAAAGTTTCCAATACCAAAACCTAACATTAAATATCCTGAGTTCAAACCTACTACATATACCATTCCTGCTGTTACATATACCCTTCCCATGTTCCCATTACTTCCATCAATAATAACGACTGTTACTATGACTGTGGTGTCGCCGGTGACTGTTGTCTCGACTTTGACTACCAGTCTTTCACCAAAAACTGTTGTAACTACAGCGATAGTGCCAACAACAATAGCAACAACTTATAGAACTAGCATTGTTTCTCCAGCAACTATAACAGTCTCTACAACCATTAGCACCACAATCACTAGCGAAAAAACAGTTACAACCACTACACCAAAACAAACAACAGTGTTAGCGACTGTGGCAAGCCCAACTACAATTGTTAGCGAGAAAACAATTACATCAACAATTGCCAGCCTAACAACAATAAGGGAAGTAGAGTGGACAACAACAGCAGTTATAGGAATAGTACTACTTGGTGCGGGTTTGGGGGTAGGGTCGCTGCTCCTAAGAAAAAAGTAGATTAAATTATTTTACGTAATCAATTACTTTTTATCATTAGTATTGCGATGTAAAAATTGAGAGCTTTCAACGCTGTAATGTTATTCAATAATGATATAAAACATCGGACTCTATCTCCCTTCCTAATTAATTTGAGCAGTAATATCCTTGTGTTCACAGGAACTGCTGTTTATTTCTGATTTTGATTTGCTTAGATTTATTGGTTTTCTGAAGACCATGTAATTCAACCTTATGGTCTTCTATGTGAGCTTATGATGCGATGGACTCTCTTTATATGGGCGCTCTATCTATAATTATATTATTGTAATTACTATTTTAACTCCTTCCTCGATGCAGCCTCAACCCATTATAGCTGATTTAATTATGTAATTACTAGCTTTCTTTTGGCGTTGTAGTTTCCAATAGTTCTTGTAAAATAGTAGTGTTGGCTGGGAGCTTAACATTTATATATTTGTGTTGTTGGTATTAGCCTTTGGGAGGCAGATACGATGTTTCAGTTCGTAACTCAAAGAATTAATGTGCTTGATTATGGAGCAAATCCTAGGGGAGGTGAGGACAGCTCAAAAGCATTTAATATGGCGTTAGAAGAGGCTTCAGAAAAAAGAGCTTTGGTTTATATACCCCCAGGGAAATATGTCTTGTCTTCTCCTATAGTGCTGAGAAGCAATACTGTAATACTAGTTGAAAAAGATGCTCTGATAGAGTTTGTTGCTAATTATAGTAGTTATCCTGTGATAGAAACTCGCAGAGAGGGGGTGCACCAATGCCAGGTATCGCCCCTTATACTAGGTAAAGATGTTAAAAATGTAGCCATAGTAGGGGAAGGTGTAGTAGATGGGCAGGGCCAGCGCTGGTGGTACTTAAAAAAATCGCGAGTGCCAGAGGATGTATGGAAGAAAATCATAGAATCTGGGGAAGGATACATAGATGAGCAAACAAAAACTTGGTGGCCAACGAAAAACGCTTTCGAGGGAAGTAGAGTATATAAGGAGCTAACTTCAAAAGGGCTCAAACCCACTAAGGATATATGTGAACAATTCCGCGAATTCTTTAGACCACAGTTTCTTCAGTTACGCAATGCGGAAAATGTCTACATATATGGCGTTACCTTTAGAAATTCCCCCATGTGGAACATCCACATACTCTACTCAAAACATATAACAATAGAGAATGTCACTATATTAGCACCTGATTACTCTCCGAATACAGATGGAATAGCAGTTGACTCTTCAAGCGATGTATATATACGTGGGTGCCTAATCGATGTGGGAGACGATTGTGTTGTACTAAAGTCAGGCAAGAATGAAGAAGGAAGAAAAATAGGGATACCAACAACAAATGTATTTGTCAATAATTGCATAATGAAGAGAGGACACGGGGGATTTGTTATAGGTAGTGAGATGTCAGGAAGCGTTAGAAATGTCTCCATAGAGAACAGCTTCTTTGAGGGAACGGAAAGAGGTATAAGAATTAAGACTGCTAGGGGTAGAGGAGGAATTGTTGAAAACGTTATAGCGAGAAACATAACTATGAAGGACATAATATATGAGGCAATAGTAATAGACATGTTTTACGAGTCTGTACCACCTGAACCGGTATCTGAGAGAACACCAATAATAAGGAATATACATATACAGAATATCACTTGTTATGGTGCTGGACAAGCAATGAGACTTGCAGGCCTTCCCGAGATGCCCATAAGCGATGTGATCATAGAGAACGCCAGATTAAATGCTGCAAAAGGGGCATATATATCGAATGCTATGAATTTGAAGCTAGCAAAAGTAAGGGTAATATCATCTGAAGGACAACCAATGATATTAGAAAATGTTAGGAACATCTCGATGGAGGATTGCACAGCAGAAAAACACCAGCAATGATCTCCTTTATTGAGAAATACCTTCCAATCTGATTTTATAACTAATATGTAAGGAGTTAAAGGATGAGTTACAAGAATATACTATACCTGCACAAGGTAGAGCCTCCTATATTTGATCCAGAAAATGCATATAACCTTGATTTCTCTGATGGTTTAACGTATTGGACTTTCATTAAAGGTACAGAGACTCAGCCAACGGTTAGCTACATCGGTAACGTAGGTATCAAAGTTAAGAGTGTTAAAGATTCTCGCTGGGTATTAATATACAAGCCTTTGATTAAAGCTGTAGAAGAAGATTACTATGTATTAGAGGTTTTGGTTAGATACTGTTTCTATGGTCACAGGTTTAACTCTAAGAGAGGAGAGGTAGATGGTTTTGCGGTAAGAGTAGAGCCCTTAGATGAAAATCTAGAGAGCATTGAGATAAACATAGACAAATGGGTTTGGGGAGATAACGGTGAAACCTTTTTTAGAACTGACTGGAGATGTGGTTACAAACCATGTATAAACCTTGGCAGATTTAGATGCGGCGATATAGCTTTAGCTGGATGTAGCAGCAACTGGAAAAAGACGTTTAGCTTCTTTAAAACGCCTAAGGGTACTAAATATCTAAGAATCTACGTAGTTGGGCAAGGAGAAGGAGAACTTACTATAAGGCATGTTAAAATATTGAGGGAGGCACCCAAAGGCGTGATTCTAGAGCATAGCAAATCACCATTTAATGGCTTTCAGATTCCAGATGCACAGGTATACAAACGTATTAAGCTTGGAGAATACGCAGCGAGGATTATGAGGATAGGCGATTTGAACGGCGATGGAGTTCCAGAATTTGTTTTTGCTCAAAACGACAATGTTGTAACGGGGGAGAAATACCATCATAATATATACAGGCATATCACATGTATAACAGCGATAGACATTAATGGGAATATTCTTTGGCAGATGGGCAGACCGGATATCAGGAATTTCTCGGCTGAATCCGAGTTACCTATAGGTGTTATAGACATCAATGACGATGGTAAAGATGAAGTGGTTGTTGCCAGAAACTTTAGGTTAATGGTGCTTGATGGGGCTACAGGCAACATTATAGCAAGTACGAGCACGCCCATGGCTAAGGAGGGCCAAGGATATATGGAGGGCCCAGAAACATTCTTTGAAAGAGTTTTAGGGGATCAAATAGTCTTTGCAGATGTGAGAGGTTTGGGAAGACCAAGAGATATAGTTTTTAAGGATCGCTACAATAACTTGTGGGTTTACACAGATACTCTCGAAGAGCTGTGGAGCTATACAGGTAAGCTAATACATACCCCGCTAGTTGTTGATATAGATGACGATGGGAGGGACGAGATATTTGTGGGAGATGCCCTGATAGATGATAATGGTAAAGTGCTCTGGAGGCTGGATCTCTACGATCACTGTGATAGCGCTGTAGCATATACTTACAACAATAAGAAATATATAGCTCTAGCTAACCAAGATGGGGGTTTCTACTTTGTAGACGCTGAAAAGGGTGAAATAATCAAAGAATGGCACCTAGGCCATGCCCAAGTTCTATCCCTAGCATATTTCGACCCCTCAATACCAAGACCTTTAATAGTTGCCCAAACATTTTGGGGTGGTGTTAACCAGTTTCTATTTGATTTAAATGGCGAACTAGTGTTTGCCGCATTCAACAAAGTGTTTGGGTGGATACCTGTCAACTGGCTTGGAAACAGGTACCAGTTACTAGCATCTCATAATGGTTTATACGATGCTTATGGAAACCTACTAGTTGCATTTGAATATGATATGTGGGAGGGTAGTGAATGGGGGCCAAAGGTCTATGTGTGGGATGTGGTAGGAGACCCCAGAGATGAGGTTATAGTGTGGAACGAGCACTCCTTAGTGATATACACTCAGAATGGCAATCCAAAAGAAAAAGTTGTTAAGGTTGTGAGAAGATACTACAACCAATCACTTTATGGCAACATAATCTCGTTGCCAAGCCAAAGCTAGGTCAAATCCATCTCCATTTTTATCTTATTCACTATATCCATAAGCCCTTTAAACGATTCCCTTGTGCCTTCCTCTTTTGTTCCGCCTTGTGGGGTATAGTGAGTCTCAAGAGATACAATTATATCTTTTTTAGCAATCTCCTTCAGTTGCCCATAATAGTCTATAGCGCCTTTGCCTATAGGTCTCCAAACAAATCTCCCCCTTTCATCAACAATAGCATCCTTTAGGTGCATATACATGATATGGTCTTTAACGTAATTGTATCCTATAGGGTAGGGTGTTTCTCTTGCGAAAAAGGCATTGCCAGGATCCCACAACACCTTTAACCAAGGTGATTTAATTTTTTCCAGTACTATCTTGGTTTCGAAGCCTGTCCCAACGAAACATGAATACTCGTTCTCTATTATGAGGTGGACCCCCTCGTCTTTAGCTATGTCGAGGGCATGCTGGATTCTATCAATGAGTAGATCTAGATATAGCTCTAGACTTCCTTGCCACCAAAAAGTAAAGATCCTTGTGTAGTTTAAATCAAACAGCTTAGTCAATTCAATAGCTCTACGTATAAACATTAAATGTTGCTCAAAGCTCTTCTCATCATCGATATACATCTTGAAGGCAGGGGAAGCTACATGGGATACCATCAAGCCATATTTCTTCAACAAACTCTTTACATTATCTAATTCAGTATCAGTCAACTCAATAATATTCTTATTCCACAACGATCTAATCTCAACCAGCTCCACACCTAACTCCTTTATGACCTTAAGAGCATGCTCAAAATCTTGTGTTATTTCATCAGATACTATAGCCAATTTCATCTACATCCACCTAAATTCTGTGTTATTTGCTCACCTATATAAAATTAAATTTACCTCAAAAACATTTGGTTTAGGTAGTGGAGGAAGGAGGTGGCTTAGAAAATTAGTAGATATATTGTATAGAAAAGGTTTTATTTTGAATTTTGTTTTAAAAATAAATTAATAATTTATTTTCTTTTTATTATCCATCCGATGGCTATTCCGACTATGAGTAGTACTACTGCTAGTATTGTTGTTGTTGTCCAATCTGTTACTATTACTGTTGTTGGCGATACTGATACCGTTGTTGACAATACTGTAGATATTGTTGTAGCTGTTTTTGTTGATAGTATTGTTGCTGTAATTGTTGTTGGTACTGTTAATGTTGATGTTGTTGTCACTTCTTTGGTAGTGGTAGTAGTTACTAGAGCTGTGGATACACTAGTGGTAGTTGTTGTCTGGGCTTGTGTAATTGTTTTTGTTGTTGTAGTTGTAATTGTCTTTTCTACAGCTTTTGTTCCAACAAGGAATGAGATTTCGTATAGTCTCCATTTAAATACTCCCTTTCCTTGAGTATTAGAAGCCCACTCAATTGTAAAGTCTATCATTTGGAACGTATTATTTAAGACCATTCCTCTGCTCCAAACTTTTGGTGCTAGAGATTCTAGAATATTTGCAGCAAGAGCTATATAGTCTTGTATTGGTATGCCAACTCTGCCATTTCTTATATTTACAGGAGCTGTAAGCTCGAATACCACAGTTGTATGAGTATTTGACGATCTATCAAGATTTCCAGTAAACACCTTGAAGTCTCCATATACAAGTGTGTTGTTTATTATGAGTGGTGCTGTTACATTAGCCTGGGGAGTTCCTGTTAAGGGCCAGCCTGGATGTCTATAGACCCTAACAATGACCAAAACATCTCCAGCTTGGGTGCCACTGCTACGAAGAGCCTTTACTGTCCACAAGTATAGTGATGCTGTTAGCGGAAGTGTAGACTCTTTCTCATATATGGTGTAATTTGCAAAGAATATTACATATGGAAGCGCGGTTACCTTCTTGGGTATGTTGTATAGGGGATGAGCAGGTGGTAAACCACCCCATATACCTTGACCATACCTAATACCAGGACCACCCTGTACAGTTACTTGATTTGGAAGATTTGTGAAGTTTCCAAACACCTCTACATATGGACCCGTGAAATTCATTGTCATAGTACCTTGAGCACCGGATGCAAGATTCCATAGATTTGCCATGAATTGAACGTTATCAAAGTCTACGCTAGTCCACCGTGCATCAGGTCCAGCTGTTCTCACACCCTTGAATGGTGTTGGAGGTGGAAATAGTGTGGCGACACCTGCTTGAGCATATGTGCTGGCTGCCCACATAGATAGCAGGATTAGTTGTGTTATAGCAACTAACATTATGATAACAGACTTGGTTTTTATCATATAGTCTAACCACCCTAAGTTAAAATCATAGTTATGTGGAAGTATATAAATCTTTATTATCTTAATATATCGAAGAATAAGAAGTAATTTTTGTAAATTTCTAAAAGTTTATGTTTCTCTTAGCCTAGGATTAAACACATTTTCCAATCCTATTGCTATAAGTGTTAGAGAAGTTGTTAACGCCACTATTGTTATACCAGGTGGTAAAAATAGCCACCAAGAGCCTGTAACATATGCTATAAAATAGCTTGCCCAGTAAAGCATCATACCAAGCGAGATATACTTTGCCATTTCTGTTGATAGTAGCAATGCTAAGGCAGCCTCACCTGCTATACCACCAGCCATGAATGCTGCAAATGCCCCCACTATATATGGTCCTATATTTGGTAAAAGATCCTCAAAAACTATTCTCATATCTCCAAAACCAGCCATTCTAGATAGATAAATAAATTCCCTTTCCCTTAAGCTCATAAACTGTGCTCTAATAGCTCTTGCAAACCAGGGCCAGCTAAACAAGCCTATTAATGTTGCTATTACATGGGGTCCTCGCTGCTCTGGCGGTAGGTAAGACGCTATAAGAACGGCTACCAACCAATTCGGAATGGCCAAAAATATATTTGTAAATGACATGAGGATTTCATCTATTATACCACCTTTTATTCCAGCAACAGAGCCTATTACTAGCCCTGTTGGCGTTGCTATTAGAGCTGCTAAAAGCCCTACAAAGAGAGATGTTCTTATGCCATATAAAAATTGTGCAAATACGTCTCTTCCAAATCCATCTGTGCCTAGAGGATATTCTAGAGATGGTGGCATGTTTCTAGGCCCTCTTTTGAATGGGTCTCTAGTATAAACCAAGGGTCCTACAAGACCAAGTAACACTATTATTGTAAACACCGTAATCCCTATTACAAATCTCTTATTTGTTAAAACAGCGTATGCTATTACTGGGATTTTCATTGCATTATACCCCTCCACCCAGTCTAATTCTAGGGTCTATTAAAGCATAGATGAAGTCTACTATGAAATTCGCTAGAAACACTGTTGCTATAACTATTAAGAATATTCCTTGGATTAATGGATAGTCGAGCGATCCTATAGCTCTTGATAGGAAGTATCCCAGCCCTGGGTAGTTAAATACTGTCTCTACTATTAGTATTCCGGTTATTGAAAAGCCAAGACTTAGTGCAAGCCCTGTTACTTGAGGTAATAACGAATTTCTGTAAGCATATCTAAATACAATCTTATCCTTAACCCCGAGCGAATCCACATAAGCTATATAATCTGAGCCCAGCTCGCCCGCCGTTAAAATTCTCATAGAGCTCATCCAACCCGCTGACTCCACAATGAATATTGATAAAAATGGTAACGTATAATGCCATAGATAGTCGGTAATAAACTGAATAGATAGTGAAGGTCTCATCCCAGCAGAGAACATTCCTCCTGTCGGGAATAAACGCAACTGAAATGCAAAAGCAAATAACAACAACATGGCCAGCCAGTAATATGGAATTCTTGATACAACGAGTGAATAGCCAACAACAATCTTCTCTAACAGCCCACCCCTCTTATACCCCACATATGCACCCACAATATTTCCTACAAACCATGACACCAAAACAGCAGGAACTACAAGAGCCAAAGTCCAGGGTAAGGCCATAGCTATAACATCATTAACCTTCATCGGATACATATCTACAGATATACCAAAATCTCCCCTAAAAGCCCTACTCAAAAAAGTTACATACTGTATATACCAAGGCTTATCAAACTGAAATATATTAAGAAGCTCTTTATAGACTTGTGGAATCAACGTTGGATTTGCAATCCACTGCTGAATAATTTGCTGCATTTTAAGAGCCAATGGATTACCAGGAATTGACCTAGGCAATACAAAAACTATTGTTACTGCTATGAAATATGTAATAATAAGCACAGCAATCCTTCTAGCTAAATATATAACTAAAGATTTATCTATGCCTAGTCTAACCATCAAATCTCTCCTTGTTAAGATAAAGTAGTTTTGTAGTAACTAATAAATTTAACTATAATAAGTTTAACTATTGAGCTTATACATAAGCTTATGTATAAATGGTTAAATACAATCAATAAAAATAAGTATATGAATATGTTGCATGATATGGTAATCTAATAGAATTTTGTTTTAAAAATAAATTAATAATTTATTTTCTTTTTATTATCCATCCGATGGCTATTCCGACTATGAGTAGTACTACTGCTAGTATTGTTGTTGTTGTCCAATCTGTTACTATTACTGTTGTTGGCGATATTGATGTTGTGGCAGATATTATTGTTGATAGTGATGTTATTGTTGCTGTAATTGTTTTTGATATTGTTACTGTTGGTGTTGGTATTGGTGTGGCAACGGTCTGTGTTTGTGTTGGTTTTGGAGATGTTGCAGGAGGTGTTGTTGTGGCTGGGGATGTTGTTGGGGGAGTAGTGGTTGTCGCAGTTGTGACAGGAGATGTTGTTGTGGCAGATGGCTTACCTGATTTTACAACAAAGTTTTCCCCTGAATATATCGATTTTCTGAGATATTCGTTGTACATGCTCATAGATATTATGGCTCCTCCTTCATTATATGGCTTTAGCCACCATGGTTTTTCTATTGGTTGTCCGGCTGGCGTTATGAAGAATAGTAATGGGAGTGATCCCCACCATGATGGGATCCACCATGGTCTCCCTGCGTTTGGCCACCCATCCCAGTATTTAGTGTTGTATACCCAGAACATTGGAGTGTAATATAATGGTATTGATGGTAGATCTTCGAATAATATCTCCTGAATTGCATATGCTAACTCTTTTTCTCTCTCTGGATCTATAAGTGATCTCATCATCTCTTCAAATAGAGCATTGAGTCTATCATTTGAGTATCCAATCCACTTTGCCATATTGCCCCATGAGGCGTATAGTGCATTTCCATAGGAGTTTCTGACGTGTCCTACCTCATATGCACCTGCGCTCCAACACAATGTCGCATCGAATTGTCCATTTTGGAAGTTCTGCCACCATACTCTATAGTCAACAGCTTGAACAGTAACCTGAATGCCGATGTCCTTTAGAGCATCTGCTATTAGAGAAGCTATATTGTTTTGCAAAGCATCGCCTGCAACCGTTAATATTGTGAACTTCATTTTTGTTCCATCTGGGAGCTCTAAAATACCATCTTTATCTATATCTTTTGCACCCACCTTCTCAAGCAACTGTTTTGCTTTTGTAATGTTTTGTCGTAGCAAACAGTCTGGGTTACCCCAATACTTCATACAAGCATCATGATTAACATAATCCTTGTAAACACCTTCAGCTACGAAACCTACAACAGGTGCTTGTTCAACCAATCCAAGTAAGCCATATTCGGTAATATCTTTCCATGGTATAGCCCATGCAATAGCTTTTCTTACTTCAACCTTGCTGAATACACGGTTGTTCAGGTTTAGATACAACCAGTAGATGGATGATGGTATGAAATATGGCTTGGTTTCAGACCATGTCTTTATACCATACTTAGCTTTAAGCTCTTCGACATTTGGTACAAACAAGCCTCCAAGTATTGTGAAACCATCAACATCACCATTAACTAGTGCTGATATGGCTAGGTTCACATCTTTGAAGTAGACAAACTGGAGGTACTTGAATTTTGGAAGACCGAAAATGTCCTTACCCCACCAATTGTCTATCCTCTCATATATAACCGTTGTGGCATCCGCGTAATAGAGTTTGAATGGGCCTGCCACAACCTGTTTTGCAGGATCGTCATTTCTCCAATTGACCCTCATACCCTCGCCCATCTGATCAACAATAGGTCTGAATACATGCACTGGCACCGGCCTCACAAATAGAACACATCCTATGGGCCCTCCAAGCCAGTCAAGGCTGATCTCTTCTCTTGGTGGGGGTTCTTGACCTGGTGACCTAGCTATATAGTATTTTAGTGTTTTATCATCGATTATCTCGTAATTATATATACACCAATCACCCCATAGACCGGCACCTATCTGCCTACTCAATCTGTATCCTTCTATTAAATCATTACTTGTTATAGGGGTTCCATCACTCCATTTAGCCTCGTCTCTTATATGAATAGTTATGGTAATGTCACTTCCATTAAATTCTATTCTATCTATGAGAAAGAGAAGCCAGTCTTGTGTTAAGGTATTTTGAAGAGCTGATGGTGGGTATAGGAGGTGCCATGTGCCCCACTCCATACCTCCAGTTCCTCCAGGTGCAAAGGGATTCCAGTTTAATGTTGGTGCCCCGATACCCCCTTCAATAAATGTTTCGCTTCGTCTCAATTGCTGGGCATATGCTGTTTGAGCTATTATCATATAGAATGTGCTTAAAATCATCAGGATAACAAATGCATATACTACCTTTGGTTTTATATCCAAGTTGTTTCACCTAACCTCCTAACAATGATAGTAAAGATTCGGCCGTTAAAAATTTATCTTTTCGTTAAAACTGTAAATGTAGTTTTATTTCTTCTTAGCCTAATTCTTGTAAGATTGTATTAAGGTTACTAATTATAGCGTTTTTCAATTCGGTTCTCAAATTGTCTTCCTTTACTATACCATTGCGTATAGCATTACTGATTTGGCGAGCTTCGTCTAATGAGAATGCTTTTATTTCCCCTGTTGCTGGGTCTTTAAATTTTGGTGGTTGCCCTATCATCCAAATATACTGGTAATATTCTTCAGTACTTATTTGATTTGATGTATATTTTTCAATTAAACGAGTTACAATATCTTTGAGAATATTTCTAACATCTCTATCAGATACTAGTATGTCTGCATAAAGTGTTATAGCTGGAGAGGCCTCTCCTAATGCAAACTCTAAGTCTATTGGGGGTGTAAAGAGGTTTTGTACAGCTTTTTCCTTGTATATAATTCTAGGATTTGTATTATTGAAGCCTAGAACAGGCATGTTGAAGCTCCAACCAGTTCTATTAAGAAGCATCTTATCTTGCATATCTGTTAAAACCCATTTGATTAGTCTATACATGCCATCTAAACCATCTTTACTGACATTAGCTGCTATGGCTATTGGTGTGAACCAGAAGCCTGTTTCATTCTTAGGAAATTCTATACTGAGTTTATCTGGAAACATAGAGTAGGCTGTATATGCTGTGCTAAACTCTAAAGTTGTTAGTAAAGCTCTTCCAAAGGACACAGAGTCGCTTGCAGCTTTACTACTTGTCTCAAACCTTGATGCTGCACCCATTACAACAGCTATTATAGCCCAGCCCTTCTCCCAGCCATATCTAGCAAGAATAGTGTTTACACTATTTACCATGGGAGCCCTATTGGGGACAGGATAGACTGCCATAAGATAACCTCCACGGGTGATTACAGAAAGATATTCCGGTTTTAGCAAATCAGACCATGTGCTAGGTACCCCAATTCCCATTTTATTAGCATAATCTAAATTAACAAGCCATGTATAAGGAACAAAATACATCGCCACCCAACACAGCTTACCATCCTTTGTATAACCTTTGAATACATCAGGAACATTTTTAGCAAGCTTAATTATCTCAGGGTTTTCTATTGGGTGCAAGGCACCTTCATAACACAAGGTGGTTATATTATACCTGTTTTGCCCTACAAAACCATCAATACTCCCATTAAAACCTGCCTTTTTCCATATCTTAGGATCTTCAACATATATAAAGGTTATATTTGTTATATTCAACACCATGGCAGCAGAAGGTAATACTACACCTGCTCTAGGCATACCGCTTTCGGCAAAGAAATATCTCTTGAAATCATCAATGGTCCACTGACTCCATGTGGTCATAATTTTTAGAGCAACAGGTTTAAGTGCAGAGGTTTGTGCCTGCTCTACCTTTCCGGGCTTCAGCCAATAATTATATAGTAATGGCGTAACTATTACTGCTAATATAATAACTATTGCTATAACTAAAATAGTTCTCTTCTTCACAATATTTCACCTAAACAAAAACCACATAACACAGTTTAAATATTTTTATATCAGGTTACAATATAATTAACAATAACTAGTGTCTAGCCAAATTAGTCAAATTTTAACTACCTTACCTCTTCAACATTCCCAAGTATAATTTCATGTGCATCTAAAAGGCTTTCCTTTTAATGACATAACTTCTTGAGATGCCAGATTGAATTAACATAAAGTCAGCTATTTTAAATAAATTGAATAATAATAGGCAATGCGGTGGCCGGGATTTGAATGGGATCTCCGGCTCTGGAGTGTTCATAGACTTGTGTTTCAGTGGTTAATATCAAATTGAATCATTTTGTTGGAGGGTGCTATATTTTCTGAAAAATGCTTGTGTCTAGTGGAATATGTGGGGTCGGAAAAGGTTTTGTTTTGTTCTCTATTTTCTCTTGAGCAAGGCGATTAAGAGGCTCACAGCTATTAGCGCTAGAATGCCACTTGCTGTGATACATGGGGTGTAGCTGTATGCTGTGGGGTATGTAGTGTAAACAAGCTTCTCCGTGGTCGTGAAGGTGTTTGTGTAGGGGCTTGCCACTATAGAGGTGGTTGGCAGTGTTGTGGTCGGCACCCAAGTGGATGACTCGGTAACCGTTGCTGTCTCAGCGGCGGCCACAGTAGTAGTGTATACAGATGGTGTCTGCGATATTTCTACGGTCTCTGTATGCTCTATCTTCTCAACAGGTTTAAGTTCACCAGGTAGAGGTATGGCTGGTGGCGGAGGCTGTGCAACCAGTATTACGATATCTTGGTAAGGTAGATACTTCCTTATTAATGGGTCTAGAGCCTTTACGGAGTTGATAGCATCCTCTACTACTTCATTGAGGCTTCTATTAGTTGCAATAGCTAACTTCTTAATACATGAAATGTCAAACCATATATCGACTCCATAGAGCGATTCTCCCACTCTAACGAAGCAAGAGATCTTTTTCAGATTCTCATAGAGATCTCGGGCGTCAAAGTATGAGGGTACTCCGATACCCATAGTCTCGATAACAACAACCTTATGATTCTTAGCAATATCTGAGAGCTTCTTGGCTATCTTCTCAATATCTAGACCGTTCTCTGCTACAACATCAATTCTAATCACTTTTCCTTCGAGGAACGAGACCAGCGCTTCGCGAGCTCTCGACGCATTGAGTGCCTGCATGATCGCATTCATAATCTCATCGTCTGACGCATCTGAAGCATTCAAAGTGTTAATAGTCTTTGCAGTTCTATAACCATCATCAGCCATGGTTATGTGTAGTCTTGAATAGAGTGTTCTAGAGCCTATGAATTTACCAATTATTTCCTTAACAAGTTCTGACGAGAACGTTACCGCATCTATGTTTGGTAACACTAAGAGCCAATAACCATTATCTAAATATGTGAGCGCAGATCTATTTATAGCAGCTACCACGAGGTTACCATAGTTACGTATAGTATATATTTGTACTATTTGTATATTATCATCAGTCGACGCCATGGGAATGCTAGACACCATGACTAACGTAAGCACTATTGTTATTAACGTTCCAGCCCTCATCATAGTCAACGCCCAGTTATAACGTTACATATTGTAGCTCCGAATACATTGCGTATGGCCCGAGCAAAGACAAAAATAGTTCTTGGACATAAATATGCAAGTTCACCATTAACTATCGCGTGCCTGCAGCTTTCACCTCTTGATAAATGACCTAGGATATATGTAGCAACTAGATCTACCACCAGGTTTTACATGATAGTACAACGGTGAGCCACTATCACCACTAGTAGCCGTAATATTAGTTATTATAGCATCGAGTAGATTGTTGTAGGGATTTCTCTTATCTATGACATATCCGCACATAGTTCCAGTAGTTCTACCAGTCTTACACACATAGTCTCCCACTCTTACACTATCCCAATCTTTATATCCGTAAATAGCTAACACCTCAGATGTACACTTTTGCCTAGAAGGTAATAGTACTCACGTAGAGTGACACAACTGTCACGTAGTTTATGACATATAGGTATTGACTGTTTCAGGTGGGAAGACCGTAGTCTATGTTCATCGATGTGCTATTCAAGACTTTAAAGTTTCCATAACTCTATTCTATCTCAATAACTTTTTCTACGTGTCCAAAACCGTGAAAGACGTGGCTACCGCTATTAGAGTAGAGCGCATCTTAAACAAGTATTTAGCTGCATTTGAGAACGAGTAAGGAGCTACTATATGCTACTACAAGTATAAAAGAGTTCAAGAACTCGAGGTATCTATAGCTACGATAGTATACGAGTTTTCTCCTGTTATGTTTATTATCCATGCTCCCAGTTCACCCTTGTATTTAAGGGTATAAATGCTTCATCAATATCACCAGATATGAGGTAGTATTTATTGGGTCCCACAAGGTAATCAGACCTTGTATAATTTGGTTGGTATACCGAGATCCACACCGGATTTCCGCTAGGCCAGAGATAACTAATACAATGACCCACTGTCACAAAACCATAGCTAGTGTCGTGGCGTACAAAGTATCCGAGAGTGCAGATCACAGATTAAGTTCCATTAGTTATCTGTATTTGTAACCCCCCTCTTAAGGGTCTCATATATTCTCTTGTTGGATAAACTGGAAAGTGATATGACTGCTGGGTAAAGACTATTAACACAGACGATAGAAATATCAACACTAGGGGTATTAGTTGTGCAGAGAACCCTTAGATATCCCAAGAACCTCAACAGTCTTGTTATGGCCAAACCTGTTCTTAACCCTCTCAAGAATGGTTCTACGAACATCATTACCTAAAGCAGAAACATTGATTTTCTCAAACCATCTACCATGAAGCGATAGAGATATTGGTAGTTCACTCAATAGTTCACACCACACAAGTTAAGTGTGAACCCAAGCAGACTAATAAATTCTTTTATGGTGGGAGAGTCAATTCTTTGGTGCGGCGGCCGGGATTTGAACCCGGGATCTCCGGCTTGGCAGGCCGGCGTCCTAGACCAGGCTAGACGACCGCCGCTCTATAGTAAACAATTTTTGTGGTTGTGGTTAAAAGCTGTTTTGGTTTATATCCAATCTTTTCTTACTACTGTTTTTGGTGGAACATCTCTGTATACTGTTACCCCTGGGTATATTATTGAATAAGATCCTATTTTCACGCCTGGCATTATAGATACATTTATACCTGTTTTTACATGTCCTCCTATTACTGCTCCTAGCTTTCTCCTTTCACTATCTATTGCTGTACCTTCTATAATCATTTTCACTGTTTTTTCATCAAATCTTAAATTAGCTAGTTTTGTTCCTGCTCCTAAATTGACGTTTTCAGCTATTATGCTATCCCCAATGTATGTTAGATGCGCTGCATGTGTTCCCTCCATCACTATACTTTCTTTGACCTCTGTCGAGAATCCTATGTGTGATTTGTTGAGTATTGTTGTATATGGTCTTATATATGCGTTTGGTCCTATTGTTGCTTCATCTCCTATGTAAGCTGGGCCCTCTATGTATGTACAACCCTTTATTGTTGCGCCCTCTCCTATGTATACATACCCCTTTATTGTTGAGTGAGCAGATACGTCGCCGAGAACCTTTTTTTCTGATAGCTTTTCAAGAGCTAGCCTGTTGGCTTTTAGCAAATCCCATGGATATCCAATATCCTGCCAATCACTAGAGTCTATCATGATGTATTTGAACTCCTCACCTCTATCCCTAGCAATGGATACAATATCTGTTAGCTCATATTCGCCCCTAGGAGAAGTCTTCAAGTCGTTGACAAGTTCAAGGATATTCGATCTAACAAAGTATATACCAGCGTTGGCAAGACCCTCACCACCCTCAGCAGGCTTCTCAGCTATTCCAAGAACTTTATCACCTTCAACAACAAGTTTTCCATATTTAGAAATGTTGGATACTCTCACACCAACTAAGGTATTCACTTTCTTCTCTATAGATAATTTCATAGAATTAGATACACTGACAGGGTTTATATATAGATCTCCATAGATGATGACAGCATCATCCAAAACCTTGTCAGCAACCTTTTTAACGGCATGCCCAGTGCCCAGCGTATTCTCCTGATCAACAAATTTAACATCAATTGAGAGTTCATTGGCAATGCTCTTAACACTCTTAACAACCAACTCCTTCATATACGAAACAACTACATAAACCTCTTTAATTCCTAGCCTAGCAAGCAAATCAAGAGGGTAGTATATTACAGGCTTGCCAGCAACAGGTATCAGAGCCTTGGGTCTAGTTTCCGTTAATGGCCTTAGTCTCCTACCTTCGCCAGCTGCTAAAACAATACCAATCAAAATACGCACCAAAATAAATTGGATGGTAAGTATCTAGTTTAGCTCTATAGAGATGTGCCATATGGAGCCTCTAGAACACCTGGCTTGGGAATTATAACCGCTTTCTTTAGCCCCTCTGGCGTTGGCACTGCTATTAGCTTTGACTTTGCAAACTCGACTTTTCTTAGAGGATATATCTTCTTTGCTTCGTTAAACAGCGTTTGATTATAGTCTCCGAAGACCATGCCAACAACGAACTCTCCAAATGTTTTCTCAGACGCTATCCTTGATGCGAGATCCATTAAAATCTTTCTTATTGCATGTCTCTGGCTAGTGCCACAGCGGTATGTTGTCCAAGCCATGACATTCAGTCTTAGAACGTAGCCGTCTTTTGTGGTGACATTGAGTATTGCCGATATCTTGCTACTCTTTCTCCTTGTCAAGCTCCTTAGATAGTCTCTTGCAAGTTCATGACCCTTGAACATTGTGTATGCATTCTCTCCCTCAATCTTCCATATCTGGAAAAGTATGTTCACGTGGACTTGTGTTATATCTCCAGTCAAATCATAGAGCGTGACAGATAATCTCCTGCCAAGCAACTTCCAAGACTCGTCAGCAGGTGTTGTAGCTATGGCTACTGATCCAAAATACTCTGGAGCTATGACTGTATACCACTTTTTGAGTCTCCATCTCTCTCTTCCAGTTAGTCTAAACTTTTGTGCTGTAGACAAAGAGCTGAACACCCTAGACTATACAACAACTAGTTCAATATCAAAACTTAAAAGCTTTACTTAAGCTTCGTCACAATAGCACTATTCACAGCAATCAAGATTAAAAACTGTGCATATTTACTCAGCAGTGGTGTAAATAATGATTAGAAAAGCCCTTACTATAGCTGGTAGCGATTCTGGTGGCGGAGCTGGTATCCAGGCCGATCTAAAGACATTTGCTTCTTTAGGAGTCCATGGAATGAGCGTTATAACCTCTATAACAGCTCAGAACACGTACGAGGTTAGAGCTGTTTTCGACTTGCCTCTACACATTATTGAGGCGCAGTTCAGAGCTGTTGTAGAGGATATTGGTGTTGATGCTGCAAAAACTGGCATGCTAAGCAATGCCGATATAGTCAAGCTCGTTTCATCACTTCTGAAGAGCTATGATATACCAACAGTTGTCGACCCCGTTATGATTGCCAAAAGTGGCGCTCCCTTGCTGAGAAGCGATGCTGTAGATGCTGTGATAAGGTATCTCATACCTGTGGCAACAGTTGTTACACCCAATAGATTTGAGGCTGAGAGGATAGTGGGTATGGAGATAAAATCTGTTGAAGATTCTAAGAAAGCTGCGAAATACATTGTTGAAGAGCTTGGAGCAAAAGCCGCTATAGTCAAAGGTGGTCACATAGATGGTGATAAATCTATAGACATTCTATACTACAACGGTAGATTCAAGGAGTTTGAGGCTGACAGAATAAACACGAAGGCTACCCATGGAACTGGATGTAGCTTTTCAGCTGCTATAGCAGCAGAACTAGCAAAGGGAAAAACAATTGAGGACGCTGTAAAGACTGCTAAGGAGTTCATAACCACAGCTATAAGATATGGTTTAAATATTGGGAGAGGGCATGGACCTGTAAACCCTGTTGCATGGGTCATGATACCAGCTGAGAAATATAGAGTTGTAGAGAATGTTGTTAGAGCCGTAGATATTTTAGAGGAGAATGGCGAGCTGGTGGCCCCTCTTGTACCAGAGGTTGGGATGAATATCGTAATGGCTATCCCAAAGCCATATGCACAAAGTATAGATGATGTTGCTGGTATTATGGGCAGAATAGTGAGATTTGGAAAGAAGATAAAAGTTGCTGGAAACATAGCTTTTGGGGCTTCGAGGCATGTGGCAAAAGCTGTTTTAAAGGCTATGGAATTCGATGAGAGGATCAGAGCCGCGGCAAATATAAGATTCGATGAAAGGATTCTGGAGATAGCTAAGCTACTTGGATTCACAACATCATTTTACGACAGGTCTCAAGAGCCTCCAGAGATAAAGAATTTGGAGGGGGCCACAATACCATGGGGCATTGAGCAAGCTATTAAAAGAGTGGGGTTTGTGCCTGACATAGTTTATCACAGAGGTGATTGGGGGAAGGAGCCGATGATAAACATTTTCGGCTTTACAGCTACAGATGTAGCGGAGAAGATAATTAGAATTGCAAAGCTATATAGCAAGAAATAAACTTTATATTTTCTGCAACAGTATAGCTATCGGGGTTAGAATTGCTTGAGGTCTTTAAGGAGGAGCTATTTGAAGATTTCATAATTGTTGAGTATAGGCATATAGAGATTGAAAAACCCAGTTTCGCATTGATATCACTTCCTGATACCGGTCTTGTAAGTGTTATAGGTGCTTGGCACATAATAAAAACCCTTCAACTACCCGAGGTCGGAGGCATTGACTCCTATATTCATCTTCCTCCAGTTGCTGTGATAAGCAATAAAACCCTTAGAACGCCTATCAGGGTTTTTGCAGGCAATAACCTATTCATTATTTATAGTGAGTTTATGCCCTCTCAACCAGGCATGATTAAACTATCAAAGCTTTTGACAAATTATCTAGAAAGAAAAGGTATAGACTACATATTCCTAGCTACGGGAATGCCTATACAAAACAGGTTCGAGGTAGAGAAACTGAGAACATTCTACCTAGCCTCATCGCAAAAAGCTCTTGAACTCGTTAAAAACCTTGATTTGATACCATTTGAAAACGGCTTCTTCGCAGGCCCATACGCAATACTACTGAAAGAGTTTGTCAGAGCAAAGCTGAACACAATCTTGCTCTTGACAGAATCCTTTCTCGAGTTCCCAGATCCAGAGGCTTCAGCAAAAAATGTTGACATAATATCGAGGGTAATAGGAAAGACCATAGATGTCAAAGAACTTCTTGACGAAGCCGAGGCTATTAGAATCAGGGCTAGAGATGCCATGAAAAATGTTGTTAGGGGGTTGGCCCAGATGAGGAAAGATCTTGAGTATACTCCACCACTATACACATAATTAGGTGTAGATATGATCGACGAAGAATTTGATAGGTTGTTCAAGAGAATTAGAGAAATCGAGAAAAGTGTTAGAGATTTGATAGAAAGTGAATTCAGGAGAATCCTAGACGATTTCAGAGAGGATGTGACCCACTTTAAGGAAATGATGTCTCCGATGTGGCATCACGAGGGGTATCTGAGACCTCTGTACACAGTCTATGATAGGGGAAGCTACTATGAGATTTTGATAGATTTGCCAAAATCTGATGAGGGATCAATAGATGTGAGATTTCGTGACAACACCATATACATTAAGGCTAGACTTAAGGAAGAGATTAGATTTAATCATTGGAGTGGTAAAGGAGGAGAGACAAGGTTTCACGAGTACAGGGAAATTATTGAGCTGCCCACGAAAATAGATCCCGATAAGATTAAGGTATCAAAGAAGCATGGCCTAGTCAGAATTGTGATATACAAATAATAAACATTACGCGAAGGCTATGAAAATGAGGGTTGTGCTAGCTGTTCATGGTGGTGCTGGTAGTTGGAGGGTTGACATGGCCACATTAGAAATGGTAAGGAGGGTGATTAAACAGGCTTTGGAAGAGGGGTTCAAGGCATACCACAGCGGATCAAGTTTAGACATGGTGGTATCTGCAGTCGAGGTTTTGGAGAGCTCAGGAGTATTCAACGCTGGTGTTGGGAGTGTTGTTGACTTAAGTGGCTCTGTTTCTATGGATGCTGGTGTAATGTATCGTGGGAAGGCTGGGGCAGTGGCATATGTTAAATATCCCAGGAACCCCATAAAATTAGCTAGATTTGTTCTCGAGAAAACAGATCACGTAATTATCGTTGGTGATGCTGCTGATAAAATAGCTAAAAAGATAGGCTTAGAGCCTCACCCAGGCCCTTCTGAAAAAGTGCTGAAGTTGTATAAAGACTATCTAAATAGGATTGTGAAGGGAGAAGCAAAGAGCGTTCCATATCCAAGAAGCCTGGCCACATGGCTTTCACTAGGAGACACCGTTGGAGCTGTGGCGCTAGATAAGAATGGGGATCTAGCTGCTGCTGTGAGTACTGGTGGGGTGTTTCTGAAGATGCCTGGAAGGGTTGGTGACTCTCCCATACCTGGAGCAGGCTTCTATGCAAATGAGTGTGGAGCTGCTGCAGCGACTGGTGTTGGTGAATACATTATGCTGACCAACGCGACTTTCAGAATTGTTGAGGATATATGCAGAGGCAAAGACGTGGAAGAGGCGGTAGCCAGCATATTGAAGGTTATAGATAGTGTTTATGGATCTGGTGTAGCAGGATTCATAGCATTGGATAGATTTGGTATGGTGGCTGGACTATACAACACACATGCAATGCCGTGGGGCTTCATAACTGAATCCGGGGAGCTACATATCCTCGGAATACAATAGTTGCGAGCAGGTGTCTAGCATATATAGTCTGCTAGGCTATGATAAAAATAGCTATTGTGGTAGATGCGAACAAGAAGTTTCAGCAATTTAATGTAGGGTGATTAGTTTGTGAGCAGAGATGCTATAGTTTTCTATGTTAGAGAGTGGATAGATGACACAGATTTTAAAACATTTTTAAAGTTTGCAAGATATCTTGGAAAGGATTATCACGGAGCCAAATTCGCTATCGACATCAACAAGCTCGCAGACTCTCTACGCAACAAAGAAATTAGCCCCGCAGATGTCCTGGATCTGCTAGCCGGGTATGATGTCGAGTTTGAGAGAGGTTCTATTGAGGATGTCAAGAGACTTGTTGCTAATTACGTTCCTGTGGTTATTGTTGATAAGGATATGGATAGTATATATCTTAAACCCAATTTCTATATAGGGGATCTAGTCAAGGATTTCCGAGAAAAAAACATTATAATCTATAACAAAGATAAGAAGGCATTTAAGATAGCTAAGCCAATGTATTTCTTTGATGTTTTAGAACATTTAAAGAGAAGAGGTATAGAAGTTGTTAATAAGGTTAATATCGAGAAAGAGCTGAAGTTGCCAATAAAAATATCTTTCAAAGGGGATCTAAGAGACTATCAAATAGAGGCTTTAGATGCTTGGAGAAAGAATGGATTCAAAGGAATTATAGCTCTTCCAACAGGTACAGGCAAAACCATCATAGCCATTGCAGCTATTGCAGAGCTTAGCGTAAAAACACTGATTGTTACATATACTAAGGAGCAGATGTTTCAATGGGGAGACAAAATAGTTGAGTTCACAGACACCCCAAAGAGCTTCATAGGATTTTTCTACAGTAGTGAAAAGAAGGTTGCACCAATAACAATATCAACATATCAATCAGCATATAGGTACATAGATAGCCTCGCCCACCAATTTTCTTTGCTTGTTGTTGACGAGGTTCATCATCTTCCTGCCGAAAAGTTTAGGGCCATAGCTGAGAATACCTTTGCCCCAATGAGAATGGGGTTATCGGCAACAGTTGTACGAGAAGATGGTAAACATATTGAATTGTTTCCGCTTATGGGAGGGGTTGTCTATGCAAAAACCCTTCAAGAGCTTGCCGACAGGGGCTATGTAGCACCATTTAAGGTTACAACAGTCAAGGTTTCTCTTACCGAGGAAGAGAAAAAGAGGTATAGAGAGTTGCTGGATAGGTATAGAAAGCTTGCTAGAGGAAGGGAGTTCAACCAGCTTTTAGAGGATGCAAAAAGAGGTGATGCAGAGGCTATGGAGGCGCTTAAAATAAGGAGCGAGATAAGATCGTTGGTAGCCAATGCAAAGCAAAAGATCGATGCAATCAAAAAGATTGTTGAAGAAGAGCTAGCGAAGGGAAGCAAAATACTCATCTTTACACAGTATGTTGACCAAGCCAAGAACATAGCCGATCAGCTAGCAACACACTACATAGTTGGCGAGCTCGACGAAAACACTAGAAAGCGCAGATTGGAACTGTTTAAATCAGGGCTTAACAGAGTGCTTGTCCTAACCACAGTTGGAGATGAGGGCATAGATATACCAGATGCAAATGTTGGCATAATAGCGGCTGGAACAGGGTCTAGAAGACAGTTTATACAAAGATTGGGTAGAATTCTTAGGCCCGCTCCTGGAAAGGAAGCTAGACTATATGAAGTCATAGTTAAGAATACGTTTGAGGAAGCTGAATCGAGGAAGAGAAGAGAGGCTTTGAAGATGTTGTTCGAGGATCTCATAACACTGAGTGAGACTTATTAATCATCTACAGATACTACATTAAGCTATAGGTAAGGCAGTTAGGTTTTGATGATGGATAATTCGCTTTGTAGATCTGACATAGTCATTGGCAGGGTTGGGGAAGAATCGTACCCTAACATGGTTCAGATAATCTCGAAACTCCCAATACCTCTAGGAACATATGTCTCCATACCTTTCGATGCCTACGATATTTCGACAGGCGATAAGAAAAGCCACTGTGTCGTCGGTGTCATCAGCGTAACGTCTTACAGGAAAATAGTTCCTGTCACACCCACATTCATAGCATCTACATCAACAAATATCGGTATTGACGACGAGAATCTGAGGTACGCACCCTCGAGAGCAAGAATCTTTGCAGATATAATCAACGGAAATGTTGAAACACCAACTGTTCCACCCCCACCAGATACAGAAATATATCTTGCACCATCCCATATCCTTTCAAAGATATTTGGATCCGGGAAAACAAGCTCTATCAAACTTGGCCATCTGATAGGAAGAAGTGATGTTGAAATAAATGTTGATATAAATGCACTTTCAAAACATCTATTCATCACAGGAACCACAGGCTCTGGAAAAAGCAATACTGTTGCCATAATAGCAGACAGAATTGCATCCATTGGTGGAACAGTTCTTATATTCGATGTCCATGGCGAATACGGGAATCTTGTACCACAAACACCCGATGTCGATATACAGAGAGTTGATTATAGATTCAATCCTCTGAAAATACCCACCAGAATGCTGGTAAGAATGATGATACCAGAGGCGGGTGCAACAAGACAAAGAGCTTTGGCTGCAAAAGCAATTGATGCTGCTAAAAAGTTCGTAGAAGAAGCTATTAAAAACTTTGGAACAGGTAATGAGCTCATCGAGGCTGTGAAAAGTAATAAAATAAGTGAGCTACCCATATATTCCAATTATAAGCAATGTTTTGAAGAACAAAAAATATTTAATGACATAGATGAGGATATGACCAGTGCTGATGATGTTCTACTTGAATTATTTAAGAAGGTTGTCTCATGTTTCTTAACTAATAAAATATCAGAATCAAACCAAAGAAGGGGGTCGCAAAAGAACCCAAGTAGCGAAAAAGAATCCGCATTAAAGGCATTGTCGAAAATAGAAGAGTTTTTTGATAGCATCTCAGTGAGTTTTTCGATGCCGAGCATAGTAGAGTTTTTGAAGCCAGCCTCTATAACTGTTTTGAATGTTTCTGATCTCACCGATGAGCAAAAAGATTATAGTTTAAAGAGTGTTATGGATGAGCTCTTATCGTATGCAAAACAAATGTTGGCTAGAAACTCTCCTCATCCGATTCTAGTATTCATTGAAGAGGCTCATCTATTTCTATCATCATCAAGGTATACGATATCTAGGAGCTCCATAGAGAGGGTGGCGAGGGAGGGGAGAAAATTTGGGTTGGCACTGGCAATAGTGTCTCAGAGGCCTAGAAATATAGATCCGAATACTGTGAGCCAGGTTCAGAACTTTGTGTTTATGAAGCTTGTTCAAGAGGCTGATCAGCAGGCTATAATGAACATATCGGATATGTTGACAGAGGATATTGCGGCATCACTTGCATCTCTTGGTGTTGGGGAGGCGATAGTCCTTGGCGAGTGGATTGGCAGGTTCCCAGCCTATGTGAAGATAGATAAGCATAGTGGTAAGCGGGCTGGTGCTACACTTGATATAGCAAGTATTTGGAGTGCTTTGAAGACCAGAAAAGACTTGTATAATAGGCTTGCAAAAGAGAGTGAGGATGCGTATAGGGATATATCTAATCTGATATAGCAACTAGTTTATAACATTGCAAGCAGTATCTATATAAATGATTAACTGTGTACAAGGCCGCTGATAATGCTTGCTCTACATGTTAGCGACACGCATTTGGGAGCAATACAATACGGGCTTCTATCCAGAGCTAAGGATGTTTACTCAGCGTTTGGAGAGACTATAGAAATAGCTTTGAGGGAGAGGGTGGACCTTTATATACATGCTGGAGACTTCTTTGATTCTCCAAACCCACCGCCCGAAGCATATATTGTTGCATACAAAGGCTTGAAAAAATTAAAAGAGAAGAACATCAAGGTAGTTGTGATAGCAGGTCAACATGATATTCCAAAGAGATACTCAACCTCACCTCTCCACATGCTACAAGACCTCAACACTGTTGATGCACTCGCCATAAGCGAAATCGTTCAAAGAGATATTGATGCTGGTCAGAACAAAAAGATACATCTGGTGCTGGTGCCCTACCCCCAAAGGCACTCTATATCAAAATTGGTGAAACCCTTGGCAAACAATACAAAGACTGTTATAGTAGCCCATCTACTGTTAAAGGAGCTTGGAATTCCAAGCGAATATGCTGATATCTCGCTTAGCCAATTCCCGAACTGGGCCAATTACATAGCTTTAGGGGATTACCATATAAAAACTGATTTCAGACACGGATCCTGCTACGTTGTTTATCCTGGTGCTACAGAGGTCTTTAGAGTGAATGAGTGTTGCGAAAAATATGTAGCATTGATCGATTTAGATCTTGATTATCCATCGCCACAATACATAAAACTGTCTAGTACAAGACCCTGGATCAGGATTACCTATAGAGATTTTCAAAAGTTCCAAAACGAGCTTAGTGCTATACTCTCTGAGATTAGAAAGCAGAGCTCTAAACAGCCAATGGTTATTGTAGAGATGCTTGGCTCTAACATAGAGGTTCTCGAAAAATATTTGCTATCTCTACGAAGTAATGGTGAGATAGAGTTCTTTAGAATAGTGTCATCAGATGAGAAATCGAAGGAGACTACAACGCAGAAACCAGTTACTGAAGATCTTGAGTATCTAGATTTGCAGAAAATTATGGAGTCTATAGTTAAAGACCATGAACTTGCAACCCTTCTTACCAACCTAGCTAGAGAGCCTTCAAAGGCTATAGCAACCAAGATTATCGATTATCTGAAAGAAAGACCTGAAATAGCAAAAAAGATAGAAATGGAGTTCAACACCAATAGTTTAACAATGTTTATGAAGAACAAGGCAAAGCAGTTGAGGTGATTGCAAACAGTATGAGTGAGACTATACTCATTAAGAGAATTAAGATAAAAAATATTCTATCCCATGAAAACACCGAGATAACCCTGCCAAACGGCTTAATAGCGTTTGTAGGCCCTAATGGAGCTGGAAAAAGCTCTATTATCGACTCTATATTTTATGCACTTTTTGCAACACCCTCTGCAGCTAAAGGCATTAGAGGAGAGGGTAAAAGAGGCATTCTGAGGGTGGGTGCGTCTGATGGTTTTATAGAAGTGGAGATGAATATAGGTGGAAGAAACTACATTGTACAAAGATTTGTTAGTAACCAAAAGACTGACATGGCCTACCTCATAGAGATTGGGCCGGACAGCACAAAAAGAACCTTGGCTACAGGTGTGCAAAATGTTATAAGCACCATAGAAAAGCTTCTTTCTATTCCATCGTCAGACGCCATAAGATTCTCTGTGATTTCCAGGCAAAATGAATTGACTAAGTTCATTGATGAGAGTGAAACAAAGAGGAAGGAGATTATTCTTAAGCTCTTAGGTCTAGACGAGCTTGAAAAAGCAAAGGAGATTTTGAAAGACATTTTAAGTGAGATAAGCAAAGCAAAGACTTTGTATGATGAGAGAAATAGGCAGTTAAATGAAACCAAAAAAGAGTTAGAACACATTGAAAAAGAGCTGGAGAATCTTAAGAAAAGAAAGGAGCAACTCGAAAAAGATATGATCCCACTAGAAAACGAGGTATCAGCACTAGAGAAGGCGAAAAGCGCGTTATACAAGTTTGAAAAGCTTAAACAAGCGAAAGAAATTCTTGATGAAATTTCAAGATATGAGAGATTGGAGAGTGTATGCAAAGAGATAGCAAACTTCGATCTAAGTTCAATGGCCTCAAAACTGGAGATTTACAAAAATGCTAAGAGAAGAGCAGATGAGATAGCGAGGCAATTGAAAGATGAAGAAGCAAACCTTCAAACGCTTCTAAATAACATTAGAGAGTTTCTACACCTAGAGCAAACGCCGCCCACAAACGACATAGAGTCGTATATTAAAATTATAGAAAACAAAATTGATGAGATTAGAGAAAAGAAACAGTTGAAAAAAGTTGAGATTGAGATAAGCGAAAAATCAGCCAATGTTATAGCAACTTCTTCTACATGTCCTGTTTGTGAAAGACCTCTTGAGGAGCATCTTAAGAGATCAATTCTTACAAATATTGGAGGCAGAATTAGGGAAAGCAAGAAGATTCTAAATGAGCTTGACAATATTGAGGCTACCCTAAAGAATTATCTGAATTCTTTGAAATCATCAAAAGAGACATTAGCAAAGCTTCGCACAAACTTGGATATGCTAAACGAACAAATAGAAAAAGCCTTAGAGGAATACTCCAAATATAAGCAACGGGGTACGAAGATAATTGAAGATGCTAAGCTATATGATGAGTTTAGCGAATGCATAGAACTAAACGATTTTGGTATTATTAAAACTATGCAATGTCTACAGAGAAAAGCCATAGAAAGCCTGAAAATATTAAAGGATAGAAGAGAAAAGCTTGAAAAGATGTTGAACGATCTTAAAATAAGTCTAGAAAACCTTTCCAGCGATTTGCAATCACTTCAAAAAACTCTTGTCGAGCTAGGCATAGACATTGAAAAGACAAGATATGAAGATATTGAATTGAAGTACAAGCAACTCAACATGAATTTACAGAAGATTAGAAGTGAAGCCAATTTTATTGAGGGAAGGTTAAAAGAACTTGAAAGTACTAAAGACGGTCTGTTAAAAAAGATAGAGTCTTTAGAAAGCGATATTAAGAGGCTTAGAAAAGATGTTGAGATCATCGAGGCTTTGGACATTATAGCTAACAGTATAATGGGTAGAGATGGGCTAATAGCAAAGACTCTCACAAAAGAGGCTAGGAGACTAATGGAGCTATATACAAATTCTATTCTAAATGAATTGGGAATGGACTTTCAAATAAGAATCGATGAGGACTTCAACATAGATGTCTATAGTCCTTTAGGAAGAATTGATCTGAGGGGGTTGAGTGGTGGCGAGAGCATAGCACTTGCAATTGCTATTCGGATAGCCATAGCATACACCATATTTGGAAAACTGCCAGGTTTCTTCATATTAGATGAGCCAACACAGTTTCTTGATGAGGAGAGGAGAAGGATAGTATTCGAGATTATAAAGAGGCTTTCACAGAGAATGCCACAAGTAATTGTTGTTACACATGATAGAGACGTTATCGATATAGCAGACCACGTGTTTTATGTGTTTAAAGAAGGTAACAGATCTGTTGTTAGAGAAAAAAGCGCTGTTTTTGAAGAGATTGTACCATAATCTACTCTACAACAGGTCCTATAATCTCTTTACCAACCATCTTATTTATTCTCTCGACCTCCTTATCCACCATTTTCTGGATCTCTTCTATATCAGCATCAGTTAGGTGATTGAATCTGCCTTGAAGCCTTATATAATGCTTTACATGCTTTCTCTTGGGCACAGGCACCGTTACCCTAAACTCATCGTGGTCAAGCTCCCAGTTTATCCACATAGCCGTTTCTGTGGCTAGCCTAGCAATCTTTATGCCCAACCTTGGATCAAATCTCCAGCCAGTTGTGCAAGGCTGTATCACGTGGATAAATGATGGACCCTCGACCTCAAGACCTCTCCTAAACTTGTTCATCATATCGAGGAAATAAGCCGGATTCGCCGTAGCTACGTATGGTATCCTGTGGGCTGCTACTATCTCGGCCATAGGCTTTTTAATTTGTAGTTTGCCTTTCAACACCTTTCCGACAGGTGTTGTAGTGGTCCATGCTAGTTTTGGTGTTGCACCACTTCTTTGAATGCCTGTGTTCATGTAAGCCTCATTGTCGTACATTACATACATTACCTTGTGCCCTCTTTCAAGCATTCCACTAAGTGCTTGTATACCAATGTCTGCTGTACCGCCATCGCCTGCAAGCGCAATTATATTCATCTGCTTGTTGGGGTCTATAACACCTTTTTGTTTCAGAATCTTTATGGCGGCTTCTATACCGCTTGCCACGGCTGCAGTGTTTTCAAAGGCTACATGGATGTAGGACACTTTCCACGATGTATATGGGAATGTTGTTGTCGATACCTCTACACAGCCAGTAGCATTGACCACAATGGTGTTAGGTCCTGCAACCTTTAGCAAGAGCCTTACTATCGTTCCTGCTGTACAGCCTGCACACAATCCGTGGCCTGGCGCCTGATACTCTTCTCTAGGTATGTCAAACACAGTTTTATAGCCTTGCTTTGTGGAGGAGCTCATAGTCTAACACCCCAATAAATGGATTTTTCTGTCACCTTCACACCTTTCTCGAGTAAGGCAACAGTGTTCTTGACAATGGCAATAACATCCTCTTCTGTCACAGCTCTTTGACCAATTGATGCTATATAGCTATGCAATGCTATATCCAATCCTTTCTTATAGGCCATAGTAGCCAGCTCCATGGCTACAGGGCCTTCTAATGTTGCCCCGAAACTTATTGCTCTATCGATAACGATAAGGGCTTCTAGGTTTTTAATAGCCTTTAGAAGCTCTTCGTAGGGGAATGGTCTGAAAACCCTAAGCCTAATGGCAGCTACATTCATTCCCATCTTCTTCATATAATCTATGGCCTCTATCACAGTGCCGTACAATCCGCCGTAGGTTAGTATCCCGATTTTACTATTCTCTAGATTGTAAGTCTCAATAAACCCATACCTTCTGCCAAACCTCTTCTCAAACTCTTGAAATGCTTCCTTTAGTACTTCAGGAGATTTTTCCATTGCAACAACTTGCTGATATTTAAACTCGTAATACCAATCAGGGTTAGCAACAACCCCCATAGTGATAGGCTTCTCAACGTCTAGTACATTCCAAGAGGGTCTCTTCTTAGGCACATAGTCTAGTATTATCGACCTGTCCTTGGCTACATAAACAGGCTCATAGGTGTGGCTCATTGTAAAACCATCGTATGCTACCATTACAGGCAGCAAAACATCTGGATTTTCAGCAACTTTGTATGCTTGTATGATGCTGTCGTAAACCTCTTGAGCTGTTGAAGCAATTATTGTTATCCACGAAGAGTCTCTGGTGTTCATAACATCGCTGTAGTCTCCCCAAATGCTTAGAGGGGCTGAAAGAGCTCTAGCAGCTATCGACATGACTATTGGCAGTCTTAGTCCAGATGCTATATGCAACATCTCATGCATGAGCTCTAGCCCCTGAGCTGATGTAGCTGTAAATACTCTTGCCCCAGCAGCCGAAGCTCCAATGCATGCACTAAGAGCTGAGTGCTCACTTTCAACATGAATCATCTCAGCATTTAACTCTCCATTAGCTATAAACTCTGCAATTTTCTCAACAACCGTCGTTTGTGGTGTTATAGGATATGCTGCCACCACATCCACATCAACATCTTTAACAGCGTGAGCAGCAGCATAGTTTGAGCTTAGGGGTATTCTAATCCATAAATCTTTTTCCATTGCCCTACTTCACCTCTTCAATAAAGTCTATTGCTTTGACTGGGCACTCCTCTACGCATATTCCACATCCCTTACAGAAATCATAGTCTACCTCAAAAGTTATCTTCCACTCTCTACCACTTGCCGTCTTATATGGTTTGTCAAGTATTTTTATAGCTGGTTCTGGGCAGAAGACCCAGCAGAGGTAGCATCTAACACACCTTTCCTGGTTTATCACAGGTTTGAAAACCCTCCAATCGCCGGTAGGTCTTTTAACGCTGTTACCAGGCTCTGTAATTGCTCCTCCAATTGGGATCTCTCTCCAGCTAGCTAATCTTTTTGTGCTTGCGCTCACGAAATCTCCACCTCGTTGAATGCTCTTCTCATTGCTTGTATATTTGCCTCTGCTATCTTGGGTCTAAAGTTCTCTTTTATCGCTTCTTCGATATGAGCTGTATCAACAATTGGAACTGCCTTAGCTACTGCGCCTAACATGGCCATATTGACGAAAGGTGCCTTCAAAACCTCTAAAGCTATTTTTGTTGCATCTACACGAGCAATCTTAATATCGCTTCTACCAATATCCTTCACAATATCACCTATACTCTTCCTAGTATTTATAACCAAAACACCATTGCTTTTTAGACCGCCGATGTAAAGCGATTTATCTAGAGATGGATCGAGAACAACTACAACATCTGGTTCTATGATTGGCGCTCTTGAGAGAATAGGTTCTTCCGATACCCTGGTATATGCTCTCACAGGAGCTCCTCTTCTCTCTGCGCCAAACTCTGGAAATGCTTGTGCATACTTTCCTTGGTATATAGCAGCTTCAGCAAGTATCATGGAGGCTGTTACAGCTCCCTGCCCTCCACGACCATGCCATCTGATTTCAACACGCTTTAAATTCAATTGACCCACCTAATTACAGTGCTTAAAGATTTTGTTAGTGAAAAATAAAAGTGTTAATGATTTTAATTCCAGGTCTTCTTAATCAAAAATAAGCTGAGAAGCTGAGGTTTTAAAGTTGCTCAAAGAGCTAGCTGATGTTATTTGGATTGTTTTACCGGCATATGTAGCAAATGGGGCACCTGTCGTAGCGGCAAAGCTTCTATTGAAGCTTGGTCTAAGAAGACATCCAATAGACTTTGGCAAGAATTTTCTAGATGGTAAGAGGATATTTGGTGATAGCAAGAGCTGGGAGGGATTAGTTGCTGGTATAATTGGAGGTGTTTTGACAGGTTTTGTTCAAAGCTCTTTAACGAATAACTTGATTGTGAAGGGCATATTAACGGGTTTTGTTTTGGGCCTTGGAGCTATGATGGGAGATCTAATCGGTGCATTCATTAAAAGAAGGTTGGGTCTGAGACCAGGCGAGCCTTTGCCATTAGTTGATCAGCTACTATTTTTGGTTGTGGCACTATTCCTTGGCATAGCATGCAAACTTATTGTGATAACCTATGAAATGTGGTTATATGCATTGTTATTAACATTGTTGTTGCATATTCTAACAAATTATATTGCATATCTTTTGAAGCTAAAGAATGTTCCTTGGTAAAAGTTTCGGTGAAACAGGTAGAGCGATTGTTTTTGTCACCTACTTGGTCTTATAGTTGAGCATATATATCATCATAGGTTAGTTTTACGTAGTTATGCTAGGGTGTGAGGATGGCGAAACTAAAAATATTTGCATATCTATGTATGGGTTTTGCAACGTCGCTGGTCACATCAAAAATGATGAATATGGAGCAGACAGTCATTGCCATGGTTTCTCTACCACTTATAGGACTGTTACATGAATTAATACATTTAATGATGATTAATGTTGTTAGAGCACAATACAAATTCATGTTAAGGGGCCTCTACGTCGGGTTTAATGTTAGTGTCGAGGGTGTCGAAGATTTCATTGCTATTGCATTAGCTCCACAAGCAATTAGCTTACTTCTTGCAATACTATATATATTCACCTATTCTAATGTTCCACTAGTTCTAATGATTGTCCACATAGCTATTTCAGCAGAGGATTTACACAAAAGTATTAAGTATGTTAGACAAGTTCTTTACTAGACGCCGAATAGTGTTATACAAGGATATTGTGAAATGGTTTTAGAGGAGATAATCAAATATCTGCCTCGAAAAATTAATAGAGAGAAACATAGAAGATTGTATATAAATCGCGAATATATTGATAGCGATAAATTGAGAAAAATAGAAAACTCCATTATAAAAGCTTTTAGGAGGGCCATTATTGAAACACTAAAAAGCAAGGGATATGCTATTCAGAAAGAATTCCTAAGAAATGCAGAAAATCTTGGACCTGATCCCGATGTGCTATGGCTGAAATTCGGTAGCGATAATAGCATAGATGTAATTATTGCTGACACCACATTTCATACACTTGATGACAACTCTGTAGCAACATTCTCAAAGAAGTTTTCCGATACCATCAGGACTATGGGATTTGAGTTGCTCTCACAAAGTTTTACATCTCTCGATAATTTTGATGAATATTTAGTAAAAAGAGTTTTCTATGCAAAAATGAAGTATTATATGTGACTAGGTGACAACACTATAGCCAAAGCCATTGTAATATTTAGTGGCGGCAAGGACAGTGTATTTGCCTTGCATACAGCACTTTTGCAGGGTTTCGAAATAGCTGCGCTAATCACCTTTAAACCTTCTTCTACACATCCATGGTATGTCCATAGTCCATTCGTAGATTATACATGGATTCAGGCCAGGCTATTACATATGGAAGATAGGCACATCATCATTGATATAAACAGTAGTGATAGGTTTAGAGAACAAGCAGAGATTAGAAGGGCTTTAAAGGACATAACCAAAAAAATCGATTTTGACTATATAGTTCTCGGGATTATTGCAAGCGATGCACAGCGAATGCTTTTTGCAGATATTTGCGAAGATCTGGGAGTCAAATTGTATACCCCATTCTGGGGCAAAGACCCCTATAAACATCTACTCGATATTATCTCAAGTGATATCAAATTTATAATAACATCTATAAATACATGGGGACTGCCGAGAGTTTTTCTAGGCCGTGTCATAGACTATGAACTCGCCTTAAAGATTGTAGCACTTTCAAAAAAATATGGTTTTAATCCATCTTTTGAAGGTGGCGAAGCAGAAACATTCGTAATATACACACCACTATTTGGAGCCTATAAAATTTGTATAGAATATGATATCGAAGTGGTAAGCGAATATGAGGGATATGTTAATCCAAAAAAAGTTTCTATATGCCAGCTCCCTCAATTTTAGTCGTGAAATCTGATGCTCTCTTGAGAAGCTTCCATCACATTGTAATTCTGTAGGCATAGCGGTTCCTAGTGTTTAATAGAAACTCTTAACATTGAGAACCTGGAAAACATTTTATTTATATAAACCCTTATCTCAGCTGTTATCTTGAATCCTGGAGGGCAATTCCTCATAGCATTCTCAATTGGGATTCGAATACCATACAACGAAACTTGAGGAAGGTTATGTTCAGGAAGCAGAATCCATGTTCATGCCCTCTTTACACAACTCTATTCCGCTAATTTCATATCTGTGAACACATAGACAGTACTTCTTGTTGTTAGCATCATATATTATTATTTTACCTCCTTTGACAAATTTTATTGCATCAACACGAACCTGTTCTATTCCAACGTTTGTGACATCGGCTAGGCAAGTATTGTAAATGTCCAATGCACAAACATTATCACTACACTCTAAAATTTCATCAGGATCGCAATAAACATTGAATACACTGTTATCAGTTACCAACTCTGTTCTGAATCCTGCACCCTCAACTTCTGGAACATTTTTAGACATGAAAATCTCCAGCAATTTATTCACAGTTATGATATATAAAAGTATTAGTGACCATTTCTAAGGGCTGATTTGACTTTCTCTCTCCGATGAAAAATCTATAGAAAGTGCGAATTGAAACAAAGTGTCGTAGGATCTTCTGAGGAAAGCAATATGGGGCTTATAGAGAGTAAGTTTATCACCTCCACTATATCTGATGCCAAGAATTTTTGCTACTATACTTGCCGCAATTGGATCCTCTATGACTGCAGTTCCTTCACCTAAATCTGGTCTTAGTATAACTATTATGGGGAGAAGCAATTTTTTTGCTTCTTCAGCGTTGAGATAAGATCTAAGCTTTTTGAGCTCAGATTTTTTAAATGTGTGTATTGATCCGTCACGAAGTCTTACATAGGGGTACGACATGTTTATAAGTTCTTCAATTGTTAGTCTCTGAATTGGCAGGTGTTTATTTGCAACTCTGAGCTCAAGCTCTAGCAGTTTATCGATTTTGGAACTATCTTCATTCATGTTTGCTCTTGTTGCTATATATCTTAAGTTAGCTAAAATGTTTTGCGTTTCTAAAATTTGGTTTATAGAACTAGAAACAATAAAATTTATTAACTAGAATTACATATTTTTATTGGAGTAAGAGTTGAAGGTGACTAATTATGTCAGAGATTATGATTGAGAAAAGAAGGAGAAAGAAAAGAAAACTTATGATACTTGATAATAGGGTTGTATTTAGAAAAAGAGTTGAACATTCATTTGAATTGCCTCCAGCAGTTGTAGAATGGGCAAAGATGCACATAGAGTTACTGGACTGGCTCATATTCGATTCAGCTATTGCATCATCGCTTAGACACCCACATAGCATAAGAACTCTAATATACCTCCTCTACGCGAGAGCCAATGGCATTCCAATAGCCCAAATGGCTAAAACAATTGATGTTGCCCATGAACAGCTATACAGACTAGAAAGATTATTGATTAGAGCAGGAATTAAGGATGCTGTATATAAGATGTTGAAGCCTCTTCCACAACAAGAGCTACAGCCAACAGAAGCATTCTGAATGCCATAAAATCAACTAAACATAACAGTTTTTAACGTTGTTTTATTCTTTATCTATGGTGTAAACATATTGTGCAAGGTTTTTCACGAGGTTATAAGAATCTCGACTACGAAACAATTCGAATTAATCGATATAACAGAGTATGTTGAAAATGTAGTGAAAAAGAGCGGTATCAAGAATGGTCTTTGCCTTGTCTTTGCACCTCACGCAACAGCTGCTATAATTGCTAATGAGAAAGAACATGGTCTTATTGATGATATAACAACATTTATTAAAGAGCTTGTAAAACCTGAGAGAGAGTGGAAGCATAACATCATTGATACCAATGCTCATGCACACATAGGTTCAGCTATAATAGGAGCTGAAAAAGTTTTTCCAGTGATAAATGGCAAGCTTGTTAGAGGTACTTGGCAAAACATATTCTTAGTTGAAATGGATGGACCTAGATCTGTTAGAAATATTCTAATTGTTGTTATTGGAGGTTAAGCATTATATTGATTAAGCTTTTTATACTGCTTCTCCCTAACTATATTTGGGGATTAGATTGGCTAAAGCCATAGTATTACTCAATACTGATGTTGGCATGGAGGAAGAAGTTGTAAAACTTTTATCACAAATTCCAGAGGTTAAGGAGGTCCACATAGTTTACGGGATATACGATGTGGTGGCCATAGTCGAAGCTGAAAACTTTGATAAATTGAGAAACGCAGTTATATCGAGGATCAGAAGGTTACCCCATATCAAAGCAACAACAACCCTTATTGTTGTTGAGAAGTAGTGACAGTTTTAAGTATGGTTCTCGACTACAAGCACCAGCGTTACCATAAATTTTTTACTCTCTTCTTTGGATACAATGTATTTGCTGGTCTATTGACAGCCCAGTGATATATAATGAGTCTAACCAGATACAATGATGTTATTGACACAATACTAAAGCTACATAAGTGTTATAGGGTTCAGGGAGTTCTAAGCGGTGAAATGATAAGCAAGGTCGATTTCCTTACCAAACCATATGCAGCTCTAGCGATAGCCATAGCTTTGCATAGTATCAATATTGCTAGAATACATGGTATTAGCTATAGTGATGCAATCTCATTACAAAGAAGGCTGGCACAGTTTCTACTTAAAGCCGAAAAAAGTGAGATAGCTTTTCTAGAGAGACTTGTGGGATTAGCACCATCCAAATTTGGTTTTGATGTGCAGTCTATTTCAAGAAGATGCTTAATAGAATATCAGAAAGTTGCCGATATTATTAAATTGATGAATATACTTAAAGAGGTTCTTTCATTAATCTCCGTTGCCTCGCATCAAACAACTGTTGAGCAAAAGCGGGTTAAGATTCCATGTATAAATAGTGATGATATGCTTCCACCACTAAACGCCTTCGCCGGAGTCGTCACAAAAATTATTTTAAAAGATTTAGAGACTGTGAAAGAACTTGGAGAAGATCCGTATTTTACACAGCTCATAGATTTGATGAAGAGAAAAATTGAAGGATCGAAGATAAATAGTGACGACCTAGCAGCATTTTCATTAACTCTTATAACAATTATGCGTCATCATAAAGATGCTCAGATATGTATTGAGCCTGGAATAGATGTTGAAACCCTAGCCAGAAAAATGTATAACGATTTGATTTTGGCAAACGCAGATCCATCAAAATCAGAACTATATTACCTCTACCAGGAAATAGTCTCAAGGAGTATTACAAAGGGGTAAAGAACATGAGCTGGAGGGAAAGATTTTTAATCATTGCTCATAGAGGGGCCTCTGCACACACGCCAGAGAATACAATAAAATCTTTTAGAAAAGCCATGGAGATGAATGCAGATGCTATTGAATTTGATCTTCGCAGAACTCTTGATGGAGTACCTGTGGTTATACATGACGAGGATTTGAAGAGAGTTGCTGGCATGCCTAAGAAGATTTCTGAGCTACGAATAGATGAGCTGAAAAACATCAAGATTTTTGGAGAGGAAACCATACCCACCTTTGAGGAGGTTTTACAAGAGTTTAGCAATAAGATCCCAATGTTCATTGAGCTAAAGGATGAAGGGATAGAAACTGTTGTCGCATCTTTAATAAAACAGTACAACGTTTATGAAAACTGCCTACTAATATCATTTAATTATGGTGTTTTAGCAAAACTAAAGAACCTAGATGAAAAGCTTGAAGTCGGCCTATTAACGTATTCTCATTTAATGCCAATAGAATTTGCCTTGAAAATCAAGGCATTTGCTATACTACCAAGGTTTAATACTCTTTCCCCAAGGGTGGTTAAGGAAATTCGCTCAAAAAAATTAAGGGTATATACATGGACTATTAATGATGTTGCTATAGCATTAAAGATGATTGGATATGGTGTGGATGGTATTGCAACTGATGATCCACAAATAAAGACCTTCATATCAAAACAGACAACGCTTCAAAAGTTTTTCGGTAGATGATGATACTCCACCCCTCATGAAAATATATGATTGGAATTCCTTTATCTGATACATTCACAAAAGTTTTAGGCTTGTTCCAACACCTTTTCTGATGGCCTCATTGTATATATACCAAGCTGTTATAGCGTCTTGCACGGCTAGCCCAGTTGAAGTGAACACTGTTATCTCCTTATCTGATTCCCTGCCCTTCTTTAATCCAGCAACTATTTCACCGAGTTCAGCATATATATCGCTTGGTTTTAGAAGACCTGATGATATAGGTACGTTGATTTCTCCACTGTGTATAGCTTGGTCGTAGTCGTCAACGACTATTTTAGCCCTCTTTAATATGAGTGGGTCTAACTCTTCTTTGCCTGGTGCGTCAGCGCCCATAGCATTTATATGAACGTCCTCTCCTATCCACTCGTTCTTTATAATAGGGCTTCTAGAAGGTGTTGCAGTTACAATGACTTCAGCTTCTTTTACAACTTCATACGGAGATTCAACTGCTCTTGACTCTATACCATACCTATTCTGAATGTTTTGCGCCAGCCTAGTAGCCTTTTCATGATCAATATCATATATTGCTATAAAGCGTATTTTAATCACATGTCTCAATGCCTCAACAGAATATGCTGCCACAGAACCTGCTCCAACAAGCCCTACATGAGCCTCCTTCGCCCCCCACAAATACTTTGTTGCTACAGCAGCTGCTGCCCCTGTCCTATACCTAGTTATAACAGTTCCATCCATTATAGAAAGTGGTTTCCCTGAAGATGGGTCAACCAATATTATCACAGCCATTACAGTAGGCAGTCCATATCTTTGAGGGTTCTTCGGATGGGAATTAACCACCTTCACGGCTGCTATATCTAGGGACTCTAAATAAGCTGGCATCGTTCTTAAATCTCCATCGTACTTTGTGAAAAACAGGTAGGTTTTGGGAGGCATCTGAACTCTCTTCAAACCCTTTTCCTTAAACGCTACCTCAACTAACTCTATAACCCTCTTCATATCGATAATTTTCTCAATTTCGTTAGCATTCAAAAATAATATGTCAACCATCTTATATCACTTATAACCTGGTTTATGCAGAAGATTAAATTTTTTAATGAGTTATAAAAACAGTAATCTGCGGTCATAAGCAGAGTTATACCTGAATGTAATCTAGTTTGTACCCATTAATAACAACCCTAATAACCTTGTTAAAAAGCTTTGATATAAGTGTGGGCAGAACACTATTCAAAGCCTTTTTAACGTCATCTATACTTGATAGTGGAAATAGAATCCCTGTCGCCTCTCCTGAGCCAAACATAAATCCACCAGAATCCATTACAAGACCTGCTATAGAGTTAAAATTGATTTCTTTTGAAAGGGCATCGCTGAACTCTACTATGAGAGCTATTGGAATTAGCTCATCAGCTAAAGGAGTATATTGAAATACCACATAACTGGATACACCATCTATGTCTAGACTAATCAAAAATTGGATTATGTTATAGCCTAGAGTATTTGCTTCTTCAACTGCAGTAAATACGATCGTATCATTCTCTAAGAAGTTATTCAGAGACTCTATAACTTCTTCAGGCTTCGTAGACTTACACCATATTTTTAAGGTTCTTAAATAGATTTTTAGGCTAAAATAGTGTTATATCTAACCTAGACTAAGGGTGTATATTTGTTGAGCTCAAGCGATAGCAATATTTTAGAGTATTTGGAGCGATTAACGCTTATTAAGTTTAATGAGGAAGAGAAAAAGAGGGTTTATGAAGAGATTAAAAAAGTGATAGAATTATTCAATGAGGTTATGAAGGTTGAAGGTCTTGACAATGTTGAGCCACTATATCATGTTGTTGAGATAGAGCTGCCTCTGAGAGAAGATGAGGTATTGGATGCCATTGACGAGAATCATGAGCTACTCAAGGATAATGCCATTCTAGAGAACGACTATGTTAAAGCTCCTAAAACTGTTGGTGCATAAAAATGAGTAAATATCTGTCGATGCCTATCCACAAACTGATTGAGGAGTTTAAGACAGATCCCTCAAAGACTTTTGACTATCTTGATTCTTTATACGATAATATAAAAAGAGTTGAAAACAAAATCCGGTCCTTTATTACCATCATACCACAAGAGACTTTAGATAGATATGTAGAGAATTTGATCAAGGAAAACAAGCATAGGATTGACAACCTAAAGCTTTTTGGAATACCGATAGCTGTTAAGGATAACATCTCAACCAAAGGTATTAGAACAACTTGCGCCTCGAAGATGCTTGAAAACTATGTTCCTCCATATAATGCCACGGTTGTTGAGAAGATATTGAGAGAAGGTGGTATAATAATAGGCAAGACAAACATGGATGAATTTGCCATGGGCTCTACTACAGAGACAAGTGCTTTTTATCCTACTAAAAATCCTTGGGATACGACAAGAGTTCCCGGTGGATCCTCTGGGGGTAGTGCTACCGCGTTAGCATCTGGAGAAGCTCCTCTTGCATTAGGATCCGATACTGGGGGTTCTATAAGAAATCCTGCATCCTTTTGCGGAGTTTATGGTTTGAAGCCGACATATGGTCTGGTTAGCAGATATGGATTAATAGCTTATGCCAGTAGCATGGATCAGATAGGTCCGATGGCCAGAAACGTAGTCGATTTAGCGATTTTGCTAAGTGTTATAGCAGGTCACGATCCTCGTGATTCAACTTCTGTGCCCTTTGTACAAAGCGTTGATTATGTTCAAGAGCTGTATAAACTTCATCACAAAGAGCCTAAACTTAGAATAGGTGTCATAAAGGAATTTTTCGAGGGATCTGAAGAACCTGTTAAAAAAGCGACTGCTAAAGCCGTGGATTTACTATGTTCGTACCACGAATGCCAAGAAATTTCATTACCATTCTCAAAACAAATAATCGCTGCATACTACATTATTGCAATGGCTGAGGCCAGCTCGAATCTTGCAAGATTTGATGGAGTTAGATATGGTATGAAGATAGATTTTACCAATAGGAGCTGGGACGAAGCTTTTACAGAGGTTAGGACAAAGGGTTTTGGTTACGAAGTTAGAAAAAGAATTGCGATTGGAGCATATATACTTAGTGCTGGTTACCGAGACATGTACTATATTAGAGCTCTCAAATTGAGGAGAGTCCTTAAGGAGAGATTCGACCAAATATTCAAGGGCTACGACATTGTTGTAAGCCCTACAATGCCGATTTTACCACCTAGACTAGGCGAATTTTTTGAGGATCCATTGAGAATCTACCTAGCAGATGTAAATACCGTGGCAGCGAATCTTGTTGGCATACCTGCGATTAGCATTCCGGTGGACTTCTACAATGGTCTTCCAATAGGGCTTCAGGCAATGGCGAAACAGTTTTCTGAACCATTGCTATTGTACATAGCTAAACAACTAGAGGATAGAACTGGCTTTAGAGACATTTTGGCACAGCTTTAGGTGATATTATGAACAATGACCAGACTCTAAAAACAATTATAGGTCTCGAAATCCATGTACAATTAACAAAGTTAAAGACAAAGCTGTTTTGCGCGACCTCGGCTGATTATAGAGAGAAGAAACCGAATACACACGTATGCCCTATCTGCCTAGGGCTTCCTGGAACCCTGCCTACAGTAAACAGAAAAGCTGTTGAATATGCTATTGCTGTTGCCAAAGCGCTGAACTGCGAAATAAGCGATAGACTAATGTTTGTGAGGAAGCACTATTTCTACCCAGATCTCCCTAAGAACTATCAGATCTCCCAGTATATAGGGCCGGGCTTCGCCCCAATTGCTAAAAATGGCTATGTAAAGATAACAGTGGATGGAAAGCCAAAAATTGTGAGAATTAGAAGAATCAATATTGAGGAGGATCCGGGGAGAGTTGTATATATAGGAAGTATTGAGACAAGTCCATATAGTCTCATAGATTATAATAGATCTGGTGTAACGCTTTTGGAAATTGTTACAGAGCCAGATCTTGGGAGCCCCAAAGAGGCTAGAATATTCCTAGAAAAGCTCATAGCAATATTAGAATACCTAGGGGTTACAGATCCAGGGCTTGAAGGAGCATTTAGAGTTGATGCAAATATTTCTTTTGAGGGGTTTGGAAGAGTTGAGATAAAGAATATTGGGTCTATAAGGGATGTTGAAAAGGCTTTAACCTATGAAATTGTTAGGCAGAGAAGAATCATTGCAGGAGGGGGGAAGATAGAAAGAGAGACTAGGCATTGGGATTCTAATAAAGGGGTGACTATATCTTTAAGATCTAAAGAGTTTGAGGAGGACTATAGATATTTCCCAGATCCTGATCTGCCTCCTCTAAGGATAAGTAAGGAATTCATAGAACAGGTAGTAAAGTCTCTTCCAGAGTTGCCAGATGAAAGAATAGATAGATTTATGAAGCAGTATAGCCTAGATGAATATAGAGCAACTGTCCTGGTTCTAAACAAATGGCTTGCCGACTTATTCGAAATGTGCGCCAAGCACTACGACAAATACAAAAAGTTGGCTGATTTACTCATAACAGATTTTCTCAGATGGATAAATGAATTCAATATTGATTATAAAAACTTGAGGCTAGACCTGTTGCAGATAGTCAAACTTTTGAGGTTGTGGGATGAAGGGGTACTTTCAGTTAAAATGGTCAAAGAATTGTTGCCACAGATAATAAAAGGTGGCATCGATGTCGAAGACTATGTTAAATCCTCTGGCTATACAAGACTGGTTGATAAGGAGTATCTAGAGAAGGTTGTTGAAGAGGTTTTTAGAGAAAGCCCAAAGGCTGTTCAAGATGCTTTAGAGAATCCAAAGGCTGTAAATTATCTCATTGGCCTTGTTATGAAGAAGACTAGTGGGAGAGCTGATCCCCAACTCGTAAGAGAGATTATATTAAGTATGCTTGATAAGATGAGAAGCACTGGATCATAGCGTGGGTTTTTCATCAGTTGTCAGATCTTAAAACCTTAATCATCTCCCAAGTTACGAACTGTTTTCATTACTAAAAGCTTTACCTTTATAAGTTTTATAACATCAATGACATTGTTTACAATATCTTGTAACTGAATATTTTCAATATCGTTGATTTTTATGATTTTTTCAATCGAAATCGACTTATAGTGGCATTTGCCTGTCAAATCAATTATGTAGTTTATCTCTCCTGCAAGACCTCGCTTACTCTTTAAAAATTTTCTAGTGCATCACAATCCTTGAATATGACAGCATCTTCTATGCCTATCAAACCTCTTAGCACAAATCCTACGATTTCATCGTCTAGGGTGTCTACTACAAAAATTCTACTTTCTTTCTTTAGTTGCATTTTTCAAAGCCTCTTCAAGTTTTAGAGAAAAATCCTCAACGAGTTTCTGAGCGTCCTGGACAACCTCTTCAAATACCTCTAGGGGTTTCCTGCTCCCATCTGTCAGTATAACAACCTCGGGGTAGGATGTTATTGGATGCTCGAGTATGTAGGCAGCGTAAACCACTCCAGGTTTTCTCAAGGCAAGTTTCGATAATAGGTTTGGCAAGGAATGCTTATCTTCATCATAGATGATTACTCTCAGTTCTCTATCAGTAAGTTTTCTTAGCTCTAAACGTATAGGCAATTGGGTCACCATGCAACTGGCTTAAATATAGTTTTATAGCATAATTGAAGCTTATATTTTTTAAGTCGACATTAGCTTTTCTTCAATGTATTTTAATGCTTCTTGCCATGGGACTTTTAGCTCTAGCTTCTCATCGACGGCGTTTGTTTCGCTCAATAGATCCAGCACCTCGGATGTGCCGACATTATATAGTGCAATTGCTGCTACAATTAATTTTTTTAAATTATATGAGTATTTAGCGTTAGAAACCTTATCAAAAGCTTTTGCTATGTGCTGTGCATACATCTCAATAGTTTCTAAATCTGTGTCTGCATAGATTATGGAGCCTTTTAAGATAACATTTTGTATTCCTTGTCTTCGTAGAACCTCTGCCAAAACATCTAGCGGTATTGTTCTATGCACTAGCTTCGCTAGTTGTTCAGCCGATATTCCATTTTTTGGATTAACTGATTTTATCATTATGAACTGTGATATGTACTCTCTAATTCTTTTTATGGCTGATTCCACAGATGGTTCAAGACCTACTACCCTAAAAACAATTTTATCATGCTTCAGCTCTGCAAATAATTCTGCTTCTAGAGATAGTTCTTCATCTATTTTTTCTAGAATCTCCAAGCACAAGCTTCTTGATGGGCAAGAATATGAAAATGTTCTCTCTATGAATACTCCGCTCATAACTATCACCTTTTATTGACAAACATATAGTCTGGCGCTATTTTCCTTGTCTCAACATTTCCACAGAAACTGCATCTTAGTATATCCCTATCTTTCTCTTTTACTAATGGGGCTCCACATCTAGAGCAATATGCAGCTATAACACCTAGTTTAGCATCTTTGGCTGTTACAACGTATGGTATATAGCTATTAAGTATCCTCACCCTTACTATATCACCAATTCTAACAACATCATATAGACTCTGAATTCTAGAGCTTGATGCTTGTGAAATGTGTAATACGCTTCTAAACTCATGTTTAAACGGTTTATTTATGTCATATCCTATAAGCCTTATCATAGCAATTTCGTCTCTCATCTGCTCCACAAGACCTATTACCACATCTCCGCTTTTCGGCATTTTAACATCCTTTACAGGTTTTATGTATACCCTTCTATTGATTAAGTCGAATACTGGATGACCTGTAATGATCGCTCTTACTACACCATTTTCTGCATAGGTACCAATATATGCTATGAACTCCTCTTCTGTACACAAGAATTCTCCTGGCACTACAATTTTGTTAGCCATTTGTTTACACCTCTTTTTTAATCTTTAGTACAATGATGCGAAACCTATGTACACGTTTTCTATGATGATTATAGGAGGCGTGAATCATTATATTGTCTAAAAACAGTGGTGACACCTTGAAAACATCTTCACACATTCTTAACTTATTTTTTATAATATTAGGTAGCTTTTGAGAGTATTTATGTATTGTGTATATGGCCTTAGGCCTTAATTTCAATGCACTTTCTAAAAACTTCATATCTGATTTTCGCCTATGAACACCAAAAGGAGGGTTCATAACTACTGTATCTATGGCTCTCAGACCCAGAAAGGCTACATCAGCGCATATGAAATTAACATTAAAAAGGTTTTTACTATACAAAAAGTTTTTTGCGATTGAGATGGCCTCACAATCGATATCCACGCATATCACCTCTCTAGAGCCTAGAACGAGAGCTCCGTATGCAAGCATCCCAGTTCCACAACCTAGATCGGCAACAATCTTATCCCTTATGTCGTCAGACACATAGGCGTCCCAAAGCATTTCACTAGCAACTCTACTATCGCATAGATACTGCTCTAGGAATTGCTTTGGCTTTGGAAAGGGAGGAGTTTGACTCAGTAGCATCTCTAACTCTTTCTTGTTTCTTACTACCATGGATATCTGTACCTGGTAATATCCTTGTGTAGAGCCATTAGCGCCTCTCCTACGGTTAACACAGGTTTGCTATAATCCATTAAGTCAAATGCTATGTGCGGACATGCAACAACTATAACAGCATCAAAGCTTTCGTTTGCATATATGTTATCCAAAAGACTCCTATCTATTTTCAATGCCTTAACAACTAGATAGTCTGCGCCACGCCTCTTTATTTCATCTACTAGTAGATCAATTATATGTTGCCTATGTTGCCCATAAAAACCATCGATTATGAGCCACTTCCGCGCTTCAAATGCCTCCCTGACTTTCCATAGTCTAATACGCAAAATTTTTTCGACTTCTTTTTCTGGCTTCCAAAAAGCATTAGTATAAGGATCTATGCAAACAGTTTTTGAGTGCCCATATTTCGAATAATTATTGAGTGCTTGAGTAATACAATGAAATTTGCCGCCAGCTACAATAATATCAACGCTACATTCGTTTGTTTCTATAGGCATACAACCTAGTATAACTCCTTTAAACAACAAATTGCAGGTGTCTACGCTACTTACAATATCGTTTAATTCTTTAACATGTTGAGCCGTTGTTAAAATACAGATGGGTTGCGAATATTTGCAACAGATGTTCATTAACATTTCTCTAACTTTTTCTTTATTAATTTTCTTGTAACCACCTCGTATAAATAGGGTAGGCTTTCTAGGCTTGTATAAAGGGTATTCAACGTGTCCAATATGAATTATTGCATCAACTCCGAGTTCAGAAGCGCTATATTCATCAACAAGACAGGAACCATATGATGGGTTCAGCGAGAGATATATCTCTACTGAACTACCAAGCTTAGTTTTCAAAGAATCTACAATAAGTGATGAGCATACCTGTAGCCCTTCTGGCATCTGCAAAAGAATTTTCTTAGCTTTATTATCCTCAATAAATTTGATTATGTCCTCTATTTCAAAGTCATAGTCATTACAAAAACTCATGGCTTTGCTACTTCAACCGCTTTATCTCTATAGTGCACCTAATGGGAAGCTTTGATGAGGCTCTTCTAAGTGCTTCCTTTAATAGTTCTGCATGTTGTGCCAGACCCCTAATCTCTATTATCTCATCCAAAGGTTCTACCACAGCTCCGACACCAACTGGTTTTCCAAATGCTCTCCTCATACCCTCTTGAAGTCTGTCCGCACCAGCGAATGCCATCATCTTATGCTCTCTTAGCACTTGATGAGGATACTTCCTTATTATTAAGACAAAGTTTTGTTCCCCAATTTCGCTACTAAGGAATTTGTGTGCAATGACTCTTGCTGCCTCTAATGCATTATGTCTTACAACACCTCTTTCCATGGTTTTGAGAACAGCTATTACCTCAGCGTTGAGTTTTGCGTTTCCCATTACAAACTTTGTTATTTTCGGAGGTGGAATCCCATGAATATACTCTTTTCTGGTATATGGAGGCTTTTTCTGGTTGGTATAGCATCTAGCTGGCTTCTGAGGCATTTCCTTAAACCTCTAAATGTTCTTGTCTCTGTACTTTGTTTGCCAACCTCCTTATAAATGTTACTAAAAAACCTATTTCAGCTTTTGATAGTGAAGTTTTTCTAATTAATCTTTTGAGCGTTAGAGAAAACATTTCATATTGTCTCTCATCACTTGCAACAGATTTTGCTAGTAGATCTATATACTTCTCTGCTATCTTCAGGCTCTCTTCATCTGCTCTATCAATTTTCTCTATAAGAGAGGGCTTTTTCAATGCTTTATAAAGCTCATATAGAATAATTGCTACTGCATGGCTAAGATTTAGCACAGGATACTCAGGGTTTGACGCAATATGAACAAGAATATGGCATTTTGATATCTCCTCTCGCGTCAAACCAACACTCTCCCTTCCGAAGACCACTGCAATACTTGAATAGGACGATGCTATTTTGACAAAGTCTTCTAGTTCAATTGCTTTTCTAAGTACATCGCCACCTCTAGTGTCTACAACTGATGATGTGCACGCGGCTACACCAACATCTTTTAAACTATCTTCGAGATTTTGATATATCTTCACTTTGCCACTATGTAGAAAGTCGATACCATTTGCTGCAAATCTTTTAACCTCATCAGACCATACATTGGCTATTGGAGAGACTAATGCCAGTTCATCAACATCAAAATTCCTGCAAAGCCTTATGATAAATCCTAGATTAGCCTCACCTTCAACCCCAACAACAACAACTTTTAGCAATGCAATCACCTGTTGCAACCAACTACACATATTGTCTCAAAAAAGAAGCTTTTACATTTATAAAAATCTACGGCGATGCAGTTTTTCCCCAATGAGCCTAAAGCTTTTTCTATGTTCTGTAGTGTTGATAATGTAAATATTATAGTACATATAGAGTGTTTGCACCTATCCAGGGACTCCTCAAAGAACTTTAACCATACAGATAGGCCATCAATTCCACCACTCCACGATCTTGCAAGCCATGAACCACTATCTTCTACTGGAAGATAAGGTGGATTAAAAACAATTATATCTGCTACAAAGCTACGGATACATGATAAACCATCGCATTGTATAACATCAGAATACATATCTAGATCATTGAGTTTAATAGAATTCCAAGAGCTGGTCACAGCACATGGTGAAATGTCTATAAGTATTGCATGAGGCATGCTTCTTAGCAACATCGTCTTGAGTATTGATATGGTTATGTAGCCCGATCCAGACCCTACCTCTATAAGCAAATTGATTAATCTCTTTGATCTGTGAAGCACCTCATTAAATGCATCAACAACAATATATGTATCGTCAGAGGGTTTGTACACCTCTTCGTTGAGTTCTATCATAATATTATCAATACTTATTGTTTCTATTTCTTTAGCTCTGCAAAAATATGTACTATCTTCTCCAGCTCCTCTACCGATAGTTGATATACTCTTTTCCTCCATATCTCTTTGAGCCCCTCAACTTTTTCATTTATCTCCATATCTATGCATTTAGCTAATGCTTTGGCAATAACCTTTCTTCTATAAGAAAATAAGCATTTAACCATATTTTCAAAAATTTTTGAAAAATTATCATAGCTATGCTTACGCTTGAGAAGCAAAATAGCTGAATGTACTTCTGGCTTAGGATAAAACTTATTTAGTGGAACGGTTTTTATGTAGCTAACCCAGAACATGTGTTGCAAAAAAGCTGTTAGTTTTCCATAGCTTTTGCTACCAGGACTAGAAGCTATTCTTTCGGCTACCTCTTTCTGCACAGTTACAACTGCAGTATCGAAAATGCCCTTTGCAATGGATAATAGTAGCTGAGAGGTTATATGGTAAGGCAGATTACCTACCACAACATTGCAACGCCTTATACTTGTAACAATTTGTCTTGCATCCCCTATGACGATGTCAATATTATGGAAATTCTCTTGCAACTCTTTCAAGATCTTGGCAAACCGCTGGTCATATTCAATCGATATTATAGTTTTGTCTATGTTCTCTTGAGCAAGAAAAACTGTTAAATTTCCTATACCAGAGCCTATCTCCATTATACATGGCTTATTTACAGATTCGTTTTTAACGATTTTAACGATGAAGCTTAGTTCGCCAGGGTCAACTAAAAAGGTTTGGCTCAATTTCTTCCTTATGACTATGGCATTTTCTGCCAATATTTTCCTTAGCCTGTTCTTGAATTCTTGCTTGGATGAAATATTGATGAGCTCTTTTACCATGGTTCATTATATCCAATTCTTCTATATAGTAGCTCTAAATAGTTAAGAAATTTGTATTCAGGTGATGGTGGATATGGTTCAACGAACAGGTAGTACCTTTCTACCCTCTGCAGCTCAGTAATGATTCTGTCAACAAAAAGTTTTATGGGATCCGAGATCTTCACTCTCTTTCTAACGTCTTCGAAGCTGGTAAACGGACTCTTTCTCCTCTCATCTAGTATCATGCTCAAGGTTTTCTTCCCTATACCTGGTAAAAGCTCTAGGCTATGCAACCTTATGTTTATTGGTTCTGCAACGTTAAAGAACTCCACAAAAACCTTCTCTTTCTCTTCAACAATTTTTGTAATAGTCTTACCTAAATTTTCCTTCGCTATTGTGCTTAGATCCTCGTACAAAAGCCTTTCAAAAATCCTTAAACCAGGTCTGTCAGGTGATGTAGAAATTGGAACCCTATCACCAATTATAAGAGCTTGGCCTCTTGCAGGTACAATCTCTACAAGGGAGAAATACTTTGTACCGATACCTTGAGCTATAGGCATAGTTCTATGATGTGTGTGTTTATCATATGGATTGCCCATGGGCATGTAATCCAAAATAATGGCAAACTCGTCTGGCACTACCTGAAATCTCTTGTAACGTGGTCTCATATTCCAAAGCCTGTCCATGAACTATCTTTATTCACTCCACTCCACAGGTGTTTGAAATAATCTCTACAACATTTTTTAGTACATCTTCATCTGGAACCCTCTCTTCAAAGACAAGAAGAGTTCTAAGCTCATCGACTGATCTCGGAAGAATATTTAGAATCATTGCAAGTGTTACTTCTTTGAATCCAAATTTCTTCAACTCATTATACAGATTCTCTATATTCTCATAATCACATTTCTCAACTTTATTCAAATACTCAAGTGTTACTTTCACAATTTCTGATGCTTCTCCCCTCAAATTTGCAATATATTTTTCGAGAATTCTTTTAGCTATCGAATTGGGGATATCATGATACTCTATAATCTCATACGACATGTTTATACACCTCCAAAAATATCATAGAGCTTGATAACAAATTTGCATCAGAAGGCTACTTCTTTAGAAGTTTTAATACTATTGCTCTTTGCTCTTTCCTAGCTTTTGATATTTCAGCTAGTTTCTGTAGCAATTCATTTATTCTTTCCTTAACATCAAATGCTGGCTTTACGTGTTCCGGAAGCAAGAAAAGTTTTTTAACTTTTGAACCAACCTCCACCTCTACTATAAGCGCTCTACCTCTAAACCCAACTACTTTACCAACCTTTCCAATATATCTTCTATGGGGCATCCCTTTATGTATTGCTGGGTTAACATCTATGTAAACTTTATCACCTATCCTATACTCGATTAGCACCTTACTAAGCGGAGGGACAGCTCCCCGCTCCCTAATACTCTTCCTCATTAGTTTTCTTGTTCTGTGTCTTAGCCCTTGGGGTGCTTTAACCATAATTCAAACAACCTACAAAAAATCGTTAACTACATAAAAACCTCTTGAATACCCTTATATGTATTCATGAACGTGTATCACGTCTAGCATTAAACATTGTAGTGATGCTCCTAGAAATTCTGAGAAGCTTGGCGATGTCCTACCATTATCACCTGTTATCAACTCTTTCACGTATAAACCTCCATCACATTTTATAAGCGCTAGGAAGACGTGTGATGAAATAAAAATTGTTTTTACTTGATGCACCATCTTTTTACGAAGTCTGTCACGTTTCCTTCTAAGAACGCGTGTTGGGGTTCTCTGCAAGATCAGCTTGTTTTCAAAGAATTTTTCCAGTGATTGAAGCTTTTCTATGGAGATCTCCTGCTCAGAGAATATCAGAGCTCTATAAATTTTATATGCTTGCCCAGCAAAACTTTTTAGACGTGAGACAAATGCTTTCCTAACCTTCATCTTGATGTCGAATTGGATCCACGGGGTGTAGGAGTTAAGCACTCTATTTAGATGAATCAAATCAATATCTTTTCTACTTGGAGATTTGTACTCTAGAACCACTGGTCTTCCATCCCCAATTATTCTAACATCAACATCTTCTCTACCCCCAATATGCAAAACAACGCTAGAGGCTTTAACGTAATCAAGTGAATATCTTGCAACATCTTCTATCGATAAAGAATATCTTCTTTTCCCATCTTTTCCCACCCATATATTCTGCGATATCAATCTACCCAATTTTCTGTATTTACCATAAACAAGAAAAGATCTTGTCTCTTCCCTCACAGTATTATTATTCACATCTATTATAAATGTTAGCTGAGGATCTTCAAAATCAACCTTAGCCTTTGTGATCATCTGAACCCTTTTTCCTACCTCCCTTTTAATCTCTCTTTTTATGCTCTCCCAGTATGCTAACTGATACTCTCTTACTAAGGCGTTTTCTTTTCTAATTAAATCTTCTGGAACCTTTACCCCTATAATAAAGCTCTCTATATTCTTTTCATTTATGGTCTTCGCAATAACCTCTGCAAAACTATTGATAATGTTATCAAGTCTATCTTCACATATGTAGCATTTTGGTGAATTTGTGTGAGGCTCAACACCAAAAAGTTTGAAAAACTCTTTGGACCCAAGCTTGCTATTTAACACAACTTTTTTTGCTGTATTAATTAGCTCATTGTCGCCATTTAAGATTCTTTTGTGTAGTTCAAGCAAAGATGCTATTTTCAGAGCCTTTCCACGTTCATCATTTCCAAGACCTTTTCCTAAGTGAGCAAATAACCTACCTAAGCATCTATCACATAGAGGATACTTTTCCAGAAGTTTTATAGTGGTGTCTATTATGTTCTCCATTTCCTTCTCCAATGAATACTATTTTTGCTACTCTTTATCAATTTTTGTTAAATCCATCCCAAATTTCCTTAATAATGTTTTCCTCCTCTTGACATTCTTTATCATAGTATTTATGAGCTCATAGTATTTGAGAAGCTCTTTAACGTCTTCAACTGTTGTTCCAGATCCTATAGCAATTTTTAGCATTCTATTCTTGTCAATGGCGCTAGGATTTCTGAGCTCTTCAAGAGTCATAGAATCCATTATAGCTAGCCACTTTTTTATCTTCTCCTCAGTAAGTTTCATTTGTTTATCATCTATTGGCAACATTGATAAACCTGGTATTAGTTGAATAATTTTAGCTAAGGGGCCAAGCTTTCTCATTGTCTGTAGCTGGAGGTACACATCAGCAAGCGTAATCTTGCCTGTAGACAACGCCTTTGCAAATCTCTTTTCGATTTCCTCGCTATGTTCAATCGATTTAAGTTTCTCTATCAACGAGGATATGTCTCCCAGACCCAACAATCTCCCAACAAATCTTCTAGGCTCGAAAACCTCTATCTCTGGTATCTTTTCGCCAGTACCGATAAACTTTATAGTTGCTTTAGTTGCTGCAACAGCTGAGAGTGCGCCCCCACCTTTCGCAGTTCCATCAAGTTTTGTAATAGCTATGGAGCCTATTGGTGTTGCTGAGTGAAATCTAAGTGCCAACTCATATGCTTTTTGCCCCATAGATGCATCGAGGATCATCATTATCTCATCAGGGTTAATGGCCTTAGCTATTTCTTGCATCTCTTCCAGCAACGATTCTTCTTCTCCATATCCATGTCTACCAGCAGTATCTATTATTACTATATTAGAGCCTTGCTTTATGCACCAATCAACACATTTCTTAGCAATCTCCACAGCATTGTTTAATTTTTGATCTCCACAGAAATGTACATCAATTTGCTTGCTAAGCTGGTTAAGCTGGTCATAGGCTGCTGGTCTATATGTATCAGCGCATATGAGACATGGTTTGTATCCATACCGCTTATAGAAATAGGCTATCTTCGCTGCCGTAGTCGTTTTACCTGATCCTTGAACCCCCACAAGCATTATTATATACGGTGTTTTCTGTGGAAATATCTGGGGCTTTATATCGCCGCCAAAAAGATTTGATAGCTCATCGTACACTATTTTTATGAACCATTCATTTCTTGAAACAAGTGGGGGTGGCTTCTCTTTGAGTGCCCTCTCTCTAATTGAGTTTGTAAGTTGGAGAACAAGCTTTACATTTACATCAGCTTTTAAGAGCGTTTTTTGAAGCTCCTTAATAAAGTTTTCAACGGCTACCTCATAAGGGTCTTTGCCACGCAAAAAATCTGCTACAAGTTTTTTTAGTGAATCTAAGACTGTGCTCATTTCGCAATCCTATCAATGCTTACCTAACTCTAACTATGAATCTTCTACCCATAGCGCTCCAGTACTCGACTTCAACTCCTGGAGCTATCTTAGCCCTAACACCTTCATCTGATGGTGCATCAACCTCAAATGTTTCAAAAGTTTCGGTATCCATAAGCTGTATTTTGTCTCCCAATACTGCTACAACCTGCCCTACTCTTTTATCTATTATTGGAACTTCTACTCTTTGATCAGCTGGACCCACAAGTGTTTTTCTAGAACCGGAAAACAAGCTTATTGCAACTACATGAACCTTTGCACTGCCATGCTTCCCTGTTTTGGCTCTCGATACCTCAACTACCCTACACGGCTCTCCATCTATAACAACATAGCTTCCCTCTTTCAGATCTCCAAGCTCTGCATAGTCTACACTCATGAAATCACCGAATAGCTTATTTTTGTGTAGAGATATAAACTATTCGCTTAGCTAATAAGATTTTGTGAAACTGACAGTGGCTTCAAAATGGGTTTAGAAGAGATTAGGCAGAGCCTTGAAATGCTTTCAAATAGAGATGATGTTGATGCAGACGCTCTATACAATCTCTATGTAGAATTTATTAAAGAGGTTTCAACAAAAATAGATAGCAGATTCAAAGATGTTGAAAAGTGGGATATAGAGACATTGGATGAGGCTGTAGAGCTTATATGTGACTATTTGAATGGCAGTAGTAAAGTTCTTGATGTGTGGGATAGCATATGGGACGCAAAGATAGATAAAAGGAAAATTAGTAAGAATGTTGTTATGGATTTCCTATACATAGTAAAATTGGCTGAAAGAATGTATGGCTTTTGAAAAAGCAGCTATATTCAGTGAATTGATGGAGTTCATAAAAACATGTTTTGACGAATATGCTATGAGTAGTATTAAAAATGGTTTTCATATAGCTCTTTTCTCATCATTAAAGGGCTGGACAAAAGTCATGCTATACCCCGCAAGATTCAATGATGCCGTATTTAAATCTATAAGCAGTATTAATGTTGTTGGCGCAGGCATATTGGCTGGGTGGATATGGGGAGGTAGATTCATTCCATCACCACATTTATACAACTTCATAAAAGTGTTTACAAAGAAGATGGGCTGTGGTATTATAGCAAAGCCCCAAGGTATTAAAGCATTTCTTTATGGAAATGATCTGCTTTTAGCATCCTTCGAAGAAGGTTTGCCACCAGTTTTAAAGGGTAGACCAGTTGCAGTCATAGATAGGGAGGATTATACCGCTATAGGTATAGGCATTGCCTCACTTGATCTAAAAGAAATTGAATCCCTTCAAAAGAAAGGAAAAATGCTTATACCAATAGTTAAAAACGTCTTTGATTTAGGAATCCACATACGAAATGAAAAGTTCTTTTATTAGATTTAAGCTTTTTAGCTACAAAATAAGGTGAATATAATCTCCAAACAAAGTAGTAGTGAAACCAAAATGTTTTGCCCAAAATGCGGAACATTGCTTATATTCGATAAAACGAAAAAAGTCTACAGATGCCCAAAATGCGGTTATGAAACCAGAAACCTTAGTAACAAAGTAATCATGACAAAATCGATATCGCATAACGAAAAAGAAAGACTAACAGTAGTCGATTCGTCAACTGTTTCAGCACCACCAACGGCAACATTGGTGAAAGGCCATGTACGATGCCCGAAATGTGGAAGCGAAGAAGTATATGCATGGCAAATGCAAACAAGAGCCGCAGACGAGCCCCCAACAACATTCTATAAATGCGCAAAATGCGGTCACACATGGAGAGAGTACTGAAATTATTAATTTATCCCATCCAAGCAAACCAACTAAAAAGCTAATAACCCAACCTCAAGACAGTAGCTATAAAGGGAAACACGAGTGAAAAGGGCCCGTCGTCTAGTCTGGCAGGACGCCGCCCTTACAAGGCGGAGGTCCGGGGTTCAAATCCCCGCGGGCCCACCAACCCATAGTTCTGTTTACAACCACTAAATCGATTACCTTAGGACTTGGCATCTTCATGTTAATAGCATGCATAAATATGATGTGTTGCTATGCTAACAATATCAACGCAAAACATTACAACACTTCTTTGCTATATGGACTTGACAAACTAGGAATATGTTATTACGTTATTTAGCTAAGAAATGCTATTAATTTTATTTAGAGATGTGTATAATTTCTTTAAGCCTTATTCTAGTTGAAAAATGTTTTATCTTGTGCATGTGAGCTCCACCTCCTTTACACCAGTGATTGGATCCATTTCAATGAATGCTATTGTTTTTGCTCCTAGTTTTGGATATGGATTGTACACAACCAGAGTGTCTTGTGATGGCATGTCCACGTAGGGCTCCACAATATACAGCTTGCTTCCAATTTCTACAATTAAGTAGATTGAGAACCTCACACTGACATTTTCCATTGTCAACATTATTTTCTCTCCCCATCCATCCTTATTCAGGAAGATTATTCCGGCTGCCCCCACCCTCATAAAGTCTATGCTGTCTTTGTTCTTGTATCCTTCTACCCACAGATATGGGTTGTCCCCTAAATACAGCAAGTATACTTTATTGTCTACCTTCATTGCGCATAGTCCAAAGCTACTCTGCTGATTTTGGACAACAACAGTGTTTAGCAATAATAGCACAAACACCGTTGCTAGAACAGCAATAGTTATAATTGAAAATGTTATAGCCTTCTTTACCTTATACATTCATCTTATCACCTATATACAGCATATGAATTTTACTTTATTTCAAAATAAAAATAAGCTTGAGCCGTAGAGACAAGTATAGAAAATAAGTTGACAGAAATGACAGAAACCTGACATAATGTTACTAGCCATTACTACATTCGTCCTAATAATGATCTCTACCATCAGTATGCCACATATTGATTTGATTCAAGCCCTAGCTAAAACTTTTTATTACTATAGAATGCGTTTATTAACCTCAATTTAATGTTTTATACCATTTGACTAGATTCCATAAAACACTAATATGTGGTCTTCAGCCATAACTTATTAGCTTATGCCTTTACGCCATGTTTTTAAGCTTGTTTTCTCTATCTCTTTCTGGTGGTTTGAATGGCCTGTACAAAGCCTGTTAGGGTTAAGCTGCCTGAGGGTGGGGAGAAGGAGCTTGTTCCAAAGAAGGTGTGGAGCCTATCGCCAAAGGGTAGGAAGGGAGTTAAGATAGGGCTGTTCCAAGACCCAGCATCAGGAAAATACTTCAGGGCAAAAGTACCAGACGACTACCCAGAATGCAGCTAAAACAAAAACAAACACACTTATGTAAAAACAAACTTTTTAAACCATTTTTTACCCAAATCTTTGATTTACATCCAGTCTATGTTCTGACTAGGCTAATGTTCTGTTCCTATTCTAATCAATTAAATTTAATCTCTTATAAGTACTAAATACTATGACAAGAAACTACATTCAGAAATTGATTAGAATAAAAATGTTAGTATTGATGCCATTATCGACGGTATCAATCCATATTTCAGAATTTGTGCTAATCCTTGCTCTATTCTGTATCGCCCCATAATATTCTTTATTAATGTTACTACCACTAATAGTAATAGATACTTAATTATTATCATTAATATTCCTTGAAGTGATGTATGGCTATATGGAAGCGGGCCTCCAAGTAATACATATACCCCAGTGATTAGAGATATTGTTAGATCCATATCGTGGAGTAAGTTCATGAGCGCTAAAAGTGGTCCTGAAAACTCTGTTTCGTAGCCTGCTATAATTTCTTGCTCCGCCTCGGGTATGTTAAATGGCTGGTACATTGACTTGGCCTGCACAGCTACAATATATGCTATTAAACATAGTACCATTATTACTACTCCCCTCGGGTCAAGCCATATACGCAACACATTTGTATATGCCGAGCTTATGCTCATGAAAGCCCTGCTTTGTTTGGTTGTCAGATATATTGGAATGATTAGACTTGCAAAGTATGTTGGTTCCGATAGTGTGGCTAGGGATAAGAGTCTTGAAATCCCCATGCTGGTATATGGTCCTGGCATTGAAAGGGATGCTATAACCATCATGAACAACGGCATAACGCTGGTCATGTAGAAGAATATTAGTATATCGAAATCAGAAGCAATGTTGTATAGGCTAAGTGGTAGAAGAACTACAGATGCTACGATAAAGGATATCCCAATAAGTAGTGATATCTCTGCTGCACCTACCAAGCTGTACCTATTCTTAACAATCTCCTTAGATCTGAGCAACTTCCAGAAGTCGTAGAATGGCTGTAAAATTCCTAGGGGGCCAACATAGCTTGGCCCCATCCTTCTCTGGTACCTAGCACTCAGCTTCCTCACAAAATACTGCGTCAAAAAAGATAGCGCAGCTAAGAATAGTAGCCCTGGGAATATCATAATACTTATTAAAATGAGTATCATCTCATTCATTCTCGTCACCTTGCAAATAAAGTGAATAATACAAAGGATATTATGGAGAGTATAATTAGTATGGCAAGCCAAGATGATATGAATTTTTGCCAATCATGTAAACTGCCAGTATGTATCTTCTCAACAAGAACTTCATATAAATGCTTTGCAAACCTCCTCATAAAGCCCCAGTACAACGCACCCACGCTTGGCGTTACCATCGATATGACATTTTCTGGTTCTCCGCCTAGGTAAACAGATGTTATGCGAACTCGCTTAGACTTCAGCGTATAGTACATTGCTACAGTTACCATTAGAGTCGCTATAGTGAAAATTGTTATTAGATATATAGCTGTGAAAGGATCCACTACCTTAGCTATTCTCATGGAATCCACACCCTCAGCTCAGGAGGTATTTCCTTAATGACGGCATCTATATAACTCCAAACCCCTGAAACCAAAGAGTTAGAGGAATAGTCAAAAATGTACATAATGTGCTGGAGAAATATGCCTATGAACAATGTTGTCAAGGACATTACGAGAAGCATTACCTCTACCCACCGTCCAGCAACCTTGCTTTCCTTTGCTTTTCCAACACCAAAAACTATAGCTGAAATTGCCTTCATGTATCCTGGTATGGAGAGAGCAGATATGACTATAATTAGGATTGTACCTAGGACAAACCCTATCTTTAGGTAGCTTAAAGCGATTAGAAGCTTCGAGTAAAAGCCCATAAACGGTATTAGCCCGGCAAGATTTAGGAATCCAAGTATCAGCGATAGAGATGCCAATGGATATCTTCTGCCAATGCCCTTCATCTCATCGAGATCTCTAGAGCCTGCAGCATCTATGAAGATACCGCTAGCCATAAAGAGAACGGCCTTGGAGATGCCATGCGCTACAATATGAATTGATGTTCCCATGAGAGCAAGTTTAACAGCTTCCACACTTCCAATTGCGAATCCTGCTGCAAGACCTATATAGATTATGCCTATATGGCATATCGTGCTATATGCTAACAACCTCTTGACGTCTCTTTGTATCATCATCATTAAAGCTCCTAGAACCCCGCTTACTGTACCAAGTATGAATAGAGCTAGCAACACAAACTCTCTATAGCCGGAAACGGCACTACCATCTCCAAATAACGTGTATAGAAACCTTGCAGAGGCATAAACACCTACATTAACAACAAGACCAGAAAGAGCGGCAGATATTGGTGTAGGAGCCTCTGGATGAGCATCTGGAAGCCAGAAGTGGTTAGGGAATAAAGCTGATTTATATGTGAAGACCCATAATGCAAGTGAAATCGATAACATTGCAAGATACTTTAGAGACTGTGGTAGTCCCGGATGCATTGCAATACTGGATAGTATAGCCATGTTGACAGTGCCAAATCCTGCATAGAGTAGCACCACCGCTATGAAGTACATTGTTGTGGCTACAGCTCCTATTAAAATGTATTTAGCTGCTGCCTCAACAGCCTCTGGCCTATCTCTATGATATGCTACCAACCCATATGCCGATATGCTCAGAACTTCTATCATAACAAATAAGTTGAATGCATCGCCCGTGTATAAGCATCCGAGAATGCCTGCCTCCAACCCTAGGAGAAGTGCAAAGTACCACGTTGGCTCATCTATGTGGTGTCCATACCAAAGCGAGTAGAGCATTATAGCTAACATTGTTAGAGTTGTAAAGACTCCTATGAGGCCATTAAAATAGTCTATTTCATAGGCTATCCCAAAGTGCGGAGGCCAGCCTCCATACATGTAAACCAGAGGACTGTTATTCTTGTACACCATATAGAAGGCCAGTATAGACGCGACAACAGCATATAGCCCTCCTATCATAGCTACTGCAAATGGTGCACGTCTATTGTTGAACGCCCTGCTTATGACAGGTATTGCAAATGCCAATAAAACTAGAAGTGGTGTTGTCATCCCAACTATATGTAACAGGTAATCGGGCATGTCCATCACCCCCTACTCAAAAATCTTTTTACAATATTCTTCAAAAGCTTCAGAAATTTGCTTGCGTGCCTCAATAGGCTCTAGTGTTTTAGCGTCTATCCAGTGAACATAGAAAACACCTTCATTTTGATCAACTTCGAGAACCACAGTACCTGGAGTATTTGTTATACTATTTGCAACAGCTGTAATACCGTAGTCTGTCTTTACATAGAATGGCACCTTTACAACCGCTGGGTTCACAGGTACCTTGGGATGCAATATCCTTTTTATCACATCTACATGTGCCAGCGTCTCATACACAATAATGTATTTGAATGCGTAGATAATTGCGTAGAGCCAGCGACGATGGTTAAACACCTTAGCCGGGTTTTTGACAGTCACATATGAAAACATCAGACCCGTTATCAATGCAGCAACAAAGCCTGTGACAACATCATATGGCGATGTACTACCTGTGAATACTATGTATGTTAAAAATGCAAGCAAAAACACAATGAAGATTCCGAGAGCTTTCATATAGTCTTCACCCCTTGAGCCGTCTTATCTCCCTCATATCCAATGTTTTGTAATGAGTATACAAAACATAGCCGAGGTATACCAGAAACAATGTTGTTGCAAGTCCTATGACTACAGCTGTTAGTACGAGTGCCGGAGGCAGTGGGTCAACAGATCTTCTGACAACATCATATATCCCCTCTATGCTTCTATTGGTAATCACAGGTATTGTTGGAGGAGTTCCATTAACCCATTTCCTATAACCTATGTACAGCGCAATCGTATTTGCAGTATCTGAGAGCATAGATAGTGCGATGATCTTCTTAATGTAGTGAGGCTTGAAGAAAACGCCATAGAGAGACAAAACAAAGTTTACTATCATTGCCGCAAGTGTCACCATTAATAGGTATGTGTTTATCATTGAGACATCCACTTGAATCACCCCCTCGATTCTATGAGGAGGATTGCAATGAAAGCAATCGTAAAAGCTGCTACAACAGCTATGGATTCAAACAGGTTGAAGAACCATAATATTCCGCCCATCAAAGCTCCTTCAACTTCAGATGGAAAACCGAGTGGCGCATCAGGCTTTGGCAAGCTCTGAAACACATATGCATTGATACCTAGCACCAAGCCTATCAAAGCTAATATGATGGATACCAACCCTATCCCAATTAAGGCAAACCCCCTTATTATTGCAAGTCTAGATGGTGTGAAGCCACGCCTAATTAGGGGTGCCAGTGAGAAGATCACTATTATTAGAAGCGGTAAAACAGCCATTGTTGCACCTCCCTGGAACCCTCCACCAGGTGTTAGATGTCCGTGCAAAGCGATTGAAACGCCTACCACTATTATCATAGGTGCTGTAATCTTGGTTACACCTCTAACAATGACAGACAGACCCGAACCAGGTTTTGACGCTTCTTTCTCTTCTTTATAGAGTCCTCGGGCAAGAATGAGGCAGCCGGCCAAGGCTATGTAAAATACTGTTGTCTCAAATAGTGTATCGAGTCCTCTGTAGTCCCATACAATAGCTGTGACAGTTTCTGTTGCGCCTGCTGTATATGTGTAATTTGGATTGAAGTATGTTGTTAGCAAATAGAATTTGGCTAAAGCCCTTATATCATCTGCTGGCACAAGATATTGATAACCCAATGTCAGTAGAAGTGCGAAGCCGAGTATTATGGATATGAGTACAACTATCTCAACTGCCCTCATTCTTTTTCCCACCTCTCAGTTTTGCTGATCAGTATCAGAAAAACCCCTGGTATTAGACCAACAGCTACAGGTAGGTATACCAAGACTACATCTGGTGTGAGAAGCAGGAAGTATATTATTGTGTAGAGTGCGCTTTGAAGAGCTGAATATATAACTGCTTTGACGAGATCCTTTTCCTTTATAGTCATGTACACAGCTATTGTTGATGCGATGCTTGTGCAAGCCATTATCAGATATATTATTGTTTCAGCGATCATTCTCCTCATCACCCACACAGATTTGGATCAAGAGCATCTGATATGCATGGTTGCACCCTTGCCACACGAGCCTTGTGAACAGCCCTAGCAAGAGCATGTGAACCTGCTGGTGCTAGCAGAAATACTATGACTGCTGTAACGATGCTTGCGCCTGCCGCGAACCACTTAGCCTCTCCAAGCTCATCCATAGTCACAGATATTAGTGATGCACCAATCAATGGGAAGACACAGCCCCATATCGTACCCACTGTTGCTGCATGTAATCTCAGATAAAAGTTCTTGAACCTATAGAATCCAATTGCTGATACCAAACCAGCAAAGGCTCCAAGACATAGAAGAGCTGCGCCAACACCCCTTAAAACAGCTTCTATGCTAAGCACCCAGATCACCCTTCTCCAAATATTTTGCAATATAAATATCGAGAGCGTAGATCCACAGAGCAAGGGGTATAGCAATTACTATCAGAAGAGCTGCCTTCATATATATCGATATTAGCACAAAGAGAATTACGGTAATATATGTGATTACGTCTATGGCAAGTACCTGGTCTCCAATGGTAGGACCCTTAATGGCTCTAATGGCTAGCAAAATTATGGATACAATGTAGATGATTATTACTGCCAATATTATTTCTGCTATCATCTGAACTAACCCTTCCTAAGTGTGCTTAGCGAAAGAGAGCTCGAATTAATAGTTTTCTCAGCGTTTGCAAGATCATACATAGGCGTAGTAATATAAGCGTTAAATGGGCATGCTGTTACACATCTATAGCAAAAAACGCATTTCCCATAGTTTATGAGTGGATAAAGCTTGCGTGGATTTGTTTTTGGTGCTTCATAGCCTTGTGGTATAGGAGTCATAGCAATTGCATTTGCAGGACACTCCAATGCACATATAGAGCACCCTGTACACTTTGTTAGATCCGCGTATTGCAGCCCCCTATAGTCAGATTCAACAGGTGTTCTCTTACGTGGGTATTCTATGGTTGCAGGTTTTCTGAATAGGTTCTTCAGAGCTAGTTCCAATAATCTTGGTCTTCTCATGGCTTTTTACCTGCAATTACTTTGAATGGAACTGTGTATTTCACCCCCTTTTCCAAATCAATTACTGTTGCCCTCTCCATGCACGATATGCAGGGGTCTAGCGAAGTGAGTATTACTGGGACATCTGCTATGGTGTGCTTTAGATACATGAATGTAGAGTTTATGATGTTATTGAAACTTGGTGTCCTAATCTTAACCCTATATGGGTTAAGGCTCTTCCCATCGCTCATAACATAGTATGTTAGCTCGCCTCTTGGAGCTTCCACCCTTGTGAAAGCCTCCCCTGGAGGGAATCTTCGTGGTAGCTTTCTCTCATCTGGCACTGGACTGCCATCGGAAGGTAGTTTATCTAGTATATAGATGCTCATTTCAATTGATTCGAGTGTTTCATCCCATCGAACCATCATCCTAGCCCATGTATCCCCCTCATCTCTTGTGATAACCTTAAACGGTATTTCACCATAGGCGTCGTACTTATCGCTAACCCTGCTATCTATTCTAACCCCCGAGGCCCTGGCAACAGGTCCTAGAAGACCATGTGCAAGTACATCTCTACGTTTGACTACCCCAACTCCTGCAAGTCTTTTGAAAATTGTTTCGTCTTCCTCAAAAACCTTTTTGTAGTACTCTACCTTTGGTCTCAACTTGAGTAAAAGGTCCTTTAGTCTAGCCCTCTTCACATCGTCTATATCGCGGCGAACCCCGCCAACCATCATAAAATCGGCCATGACCCTAGCACCAGTCAGTATTTCCTTTGCCTTCATAACCATTTCCCTATCTAGCATTATCTGCATGAACAGATTTTCAAAGCCTATGTTTTCAGCCATTACAGCATTTACCAGCATGTGGCTATGTATTCTCTCTAGCTCCATGGCAAGAACACGAAGATATTTGGCTCTGTTATTCGGTTCTACTCCAAGTATCTGTTCAACTGCTCTAACATAACAGTTAGCATGAACTGCATTGCATATTCCACACACTCTACCAACAATAAATATATCTTTGTAGAACGTGTTCTTCTCACAGAGCTTCTCAATACCTCTGTGGTTATATCCAGTGTTTATCTCTACCCTGACAACCTCTTCGCCATCAGCATAAACCCTTAGCAATAGTGGCTCGTGCAGTGCTGGGTGCTGAGGGCCTATAGGAATCTCTGCTGATATTGAAACCTCTACTATTTTTGTAACTGCCATTTCCATACACCTATAGCATCTTTTCTAAGTGGATACACCCCCTTATCCACAACATCGCTAGATACAAAAAATCCTCTTCTAAGAGCTGGATTACCCTTGAACACAATTCCAAGCAGATCATATGTTTCATTCTCAGCTGAGAAAGCTGCTGGAACAATATCTACTATACTATCGATAACTGGTTGATCTCTTGGTATATACGTTCTTATAACAATCGTTCTCTCCTCTGGCAGCACAACAACATAGTAGTCTAGTCTAAACCTATTCTCTTCTTTCATATCAGCCCCAACAACAGTTGATAAGTAGAACCATTCATAGCCGACCCTCTCAACAAGTTCCTCAAACAGCTTTCTCACGCTTTCAGGCTTTACAACAAAAATCATTCTATCAGGTTTGATGGAGCCTTTCTCAACGGCATGTCTCTCAACAATCTTTATAACATCATTTGCATTCTTCACTAGACTCACCCTTCTCAATAATCTTAAGAAGCTTGACAATGCCATCAAGAATTGCCTCAGGTCTTGGGGGACACCCAGGAATATACATATTCACGGGAACAACCTTATCAGCACCTCCAATAACACTATAAGAATTTGCAAAAACACCACCATCGATGGCGCATGCCCCAACAGCAATCACAAATTTTGGACAGGGCATTTGCTCATATAGCCGTTTGAGTCTTTCACCAGATTTCTTAGTAACAGCACCTGTAACAATTAGAATATCCCCATGCCTAATACTAGGTGCAAGCTTTAACCCAAATCTCTCAGGATCATAAAGAGGGGTTATAGATGCAAGAACCTCTATGTCACAACCATTGCATGCGCCAGTATTGAAATGTGCAACCCATGGCGAATATCTCACTAGTTTAGCATTATCCATATTATTTCCCGATAAATGTCCTAAGCTGAGTGAAATAAGCACAGAATAAAGGCTTTTCGTGTATACTCTATACAAAAATAGATAAAGTTTTGGAAAAATTATACAAAATTGCTTGTCTGTATAAACAATCTATATCATACATTTACTCAATGCTTTAAATATATAAATAAATCCCATGTCTTCAAGATTGTGCAAGTATAAATAACCATTAGCATTGTATCACCAACCAAGGCATTGCACATCTAGGTACAGCATCGGCAATTGCCTTAACCTCATACTCTTCAACATATATCTACACCCAACCTATTAATTGTTGAATATAGAGAGTATTATGTGATTATTACTTAGGTTTTATTTTGTTTAGAGAATTTCTTACATATTCAACTATTTTCCACTACATACCTAGTGTAAATAATGTTAATCTGAGATGCTAACCACCAACAGTTATGTACAACCATTTTCCTGACTCAAAACAATAAAGTGATTAATGCTGAGCTTGTTTTCACATAGTTTTTATATAATATACTGGCAAAGATGATGTACTGAAAACATAGAGAATACCTACCACCTCACAAAATAGATCTTATAATTCTTTTTAGTCTATACAATAGAAGGATAACCAACTAGAGGCTGCCGTGTCTGAATTCTCATGAGGCTGTTGCAGATTTAACGATAGATTTAAATACTTTTATTTTTCTGCTAGCGATGAGATGCAATGCGATGAGGTTCAATCCGCAGATGGGGTCCGTGGCGTTGGGCTCGACAAAGCCCCATGAGGTGTGGGTTCACCAGCTTTAACCCACACCAAGGGCCAGCACTCTCACAGAATTAAAACTATTGAAAAGTAACTAGAAGTACTGTGGGAGGGGAAACGTTTACCCACATATTCAGTAAGCTTTATTGGACAAGGAATTAATTTCTGAGGTAGCTACTAAGGGATTTAGGTCTGATATAGGTTTATGTTGGTTGTTGTAATCCCCTCATCTCTGTTTCCCCTGCATCCCAGCCCGATTAGCAACATCATCTATTGGGATATATGATTGTTATAATAATTGTTTTGGTTTTTTGGTGCCGCGGCCGGGATTTGAACCCGGGTCACGGGCTCGAAAGGCCCGCATACTTGTCCGGGCTATACTACCGCGGCACTAATCTTTGTTGTTGTGTGTAGGGTCTTTAAGCTTTATGTTTGTTATAGACTTCTTGCTATTCTCACTATTTTTTCTATTACTTCTTTTGTATAGTACTTCTCTAGGTTAAGTATGTTTATCGCATTTTCAAAGCCTCCGAATTTCTTTGACAGTTCTCTTAGAACTTCACTTACCTCCCATGGAAAGACTATCCAGCTTTTTGTTTCTGCAACATAGTAGTCTGGGGCTGTTATAGACCATGGCTTTAGATATAAGGTAGCCGTCTTGACTTCTTTTGCACCATATATTCTTGCAATATCTATGGCTACTTGGAGTGTTCTTCCACTATCTGCAACATCATCTACTATAAGTACCCTCTCATCTTTTATGCTACGTATAAGTGGTGTTGAGACAATTGGTCTCTCTGCTCTTTCTCCAACACCTCTATAGAATTTTATCTCTATAGTAGCTATATCCTCTACACCAAGATAGTCGCTAACAAGCTTTGCCACTATGTAGCCCCCTCTAAGGATAGCTATTATCACACCTGGTCTAAAGCCCGATAAGAGAATTTTCTCTGCAAGCTCCAAGCTAAGCACTACTATATCGTTCCAGGTTAACACAAGAAAATTTCTATCCTCTATAGCTATACACCTCTCACATCTTGTAATCTGCCGAGAGACCCACTTTTAAAGTCTATATAGGCGTATACAATAAAATCATAAATTTATATTTCTATACACAATTTACATTATTACAATTATCTAGAAGGGTCCCAGAATGAGTGCCTCACCAACCGGCAACATAAAAACTATTGTACTTGGAAATAGACCACTAAGAGAATATGTGCTAGAAGCTATAGTAAGCCTTAACAGAGAAGCTGATGCTGTCGAAATACTTGGCAGGGGAAGACATATATACAGAGCCGTTACATTATACAATGCATTAATTACGAGGCTTGGCGATAGAATAATGCTTAAAAATGTTGAAATAGGAAGCATGCTAGTAAGAGGAAGAAGGGTTTCATATATAAAGATATCAATTGGAAGAAAATAGCCTTGGCAACTAAATCAGTAAATTCCTTGCGATATTCAAAGCCATACTAATAAGGATTAATGGAATCTCAAGAGACTGCACACTATACAGTAGCTAGTGGTAGCATATGTTGCCGAGATGCTATCACCTCACTGATTTTAGGTGATATTGTATCAACTTTGGATTTAATAAAAGATACTGCGGTGCACATATCTATAGCCCTTCTTTCAACATCATCAATAAGTTTCTCTAAGGTTCTGGTAAACCCAATATCAACAAGCTCTAGAAACTCCTTTGAAAGTACTTCAGCAACCTCTAGGCCAAGTTTCGTTGGTATGGCAACTTTCTTCTTCTTGCTCAGAACAATATAGCCATGCCTAACATTGTTATCGATTGCCTTGGCATACGTACTTGGTCTACCAATCCCGTGGTTCTTCATCATCATTATTAGATCAGAGACTTTGTATAGCCATACACTAGATGTTTTTACAACTTTAACATCGTCAACCTTTATTATGGTATCTTGAGTAAGATTCTTGAATTGTTTATACGTTTTAATTGGATAGATGTATGTGAATCCATGATCAATTACATCTACAGGCAAGGATAGGGTATATTTATGTCCATCTAAATCAAGAACAATTGTAGCATACAAAATCTTTGCAGAAGCCATTTGACTTGCTAAAAACCTTCTATATATGAGATCATACAGCTTTAGATGATCATTTGAAATCCTAGTTATGAAGCCCATATCACCACGAAGAATAGCCTCCATAACCTCATCTGAGCTTTGCGATGTTGTAGGCCTTATGGCTTCATGCGCATCTTCACCCTTTATATCTTTGTCCCATGATCTGGGGATGCACAGATTTCCTAAATTCATTTTCTCCAGGGCTTCTTTAGCTATTGCAATACCTGATGTTGAAACCCTTGTAGAATCTGTTCTATGATATGTTATCAGACCTAATTCGAATAGGTTTTGAGCAAGAGACATAGTCTTTGATGCTGAGAAACCATATAATGTATTTGCCTCAGCTAGAAGGGTATCTGTTGTAAATGGTGGTGGTGGGCTTAACATCTTTTCTTCATATTTTACATCAATAACCTTAGCACCATTTTTACGAATTCTCTCGGCTATTTCCTCTGCATCAGATCTGCTTATCGACCCTAGAAATACTTTGAATCTGTAGCCAAGAGCTGTTACATTAATGGCATATCCTTGATTCGATTTATATTCGCTATATCTATTAACTGTCCATAGAAGCACAGGTGACTGAACCCTTCCAGCGCCAAGCCATGGTTTATTAAATGTCGCCTGAAGATATGTGCTTAGCTCAAATCCCACCCACCTATCAGCTATTCTCCTAGTAATTTGGGCTAGAACCTTATTCAAATCTATTTCTCTTGGGTTTCGAAGAGCTGCAAGAATAGCATTTTTTGTAACCTCTCTGAATTCTATTCTATACACGTTCTTATTATAGCTATAGATGAGATTATAGACGTCAAACGCTATTTTCTCGCCCTCTGTATCAGGATCAGTTGCTATGAAGACTAAGCTAACTTCTGATGCAAGCTTCCTTAAAACATTATATACAGAGGCTGATACGTATACATCCACAGAGCCACAATAAGGACATGAATCAAATACCCCCACATGTTGAGATCCACAGCTCCTACACTTTGTTATGAAATCGTATACAACCACATAGTCTTTGGATCCTATTTCCCTAACACCATGGAACCCTTCGTCAATGACGAGATCTGTTAAATGACCTAGTGTTGCCATAATCATTGCCACATATACCCTGTCCTCTAGGGGTATCACAGTCTCATAAACAATAACATCGCCGTAAATCTTCTTAACAGGCTTACCAAACATTGATGCTATTGTTCTCGCTTTTGTTGGGGATTCTACGACTATCAAGACCGGCTTTATATTCTCAACTTGTATTCCTTCTGCATTCCAGTTATCCCCACTTCTACTTTGAATAACTTTTTTATATGATTCATGTATAGCTTCTCTGTTGTATTCCCTAAATCCATTAAACATAGTAAGTCTCTTAAGCCTCTTTTCAAGTATCTTGACAAGCTCATAGTACTTCTCAAAAATGATTGAGACCCCATAACACTTGGTCTTCCCAACTATTCTCGAGGTTCTGCCACTTGCCTGGATATAGGTGAACGGATCTGGTTTAACAACATAAATTTGTTTATTATCATCGGCGACTATAACCCCATAATTCTCTATTACCATGTAGTTGTGTTTATCAAGAATACCTTTAGTTAGTGAAACAAGTTTTTTCTTCAGTTCCTTCAAAATATTTACTCTTTCAACAACATCTTGCTGAGGTTCTGCTACCCCCCTCAGCATTTTTGAGTACAAAATTAGTTGAGCAGGTGAAGATCCTTGGATTATTTCTACAACCTTTTTAATATCCTCCTCTACGTCTAGCCCATATTTATCCAAGGCTTTGAGTAAAATAAACATGAATCTCACATTATTTAATGCTTCGTCCAATCTTCTCATAATATGTGGAGCACCAATAAATATGGCAAATCTAATTCTCTGAGGCTCGTCAAGGCCCCTCACAAGTATTCCATAGTATGACGATGAACCTATTAAAACATTAACTTCACCTCTTCTAAATTTGTCTACCGCTCTATTTCCGCTCTTCGCTATAGAAAATTCAATACCATTTTTTTCCAGAAGCATTGTTATCTTATCTACAATATTCTTGTATAGGCTTGATACAAATATTATACCACTTCTAAACACCTTAACAATGTTTATAACTTCTTCAATTTTGTCTAGACTAACGTAGAAGTCGTCAACATTTCTCAAATACTCGAAAACAGCCCCTGCATCAAATCCCAGTAGCTCCTTTAGCAAAATAGCCTTTATCCCTTTAGATCTTCCAGTAGCTGATGCAACTATGAGTTGGGTTGTGACCTTAGACAGCCTATCTCTAAGTTGTGCCTCTATCTCTACCAAATCCTTTCGAATCTTATCAACCTCGTCTTGGCTTCTAGAAAGTTTTGCCATGAGCATCTTCTGCTTAGTTTTGATTAACCTCAGCCCAATCTCTATCAATTCATCATCGAACCCAAGAAGCCGAAGAATTTTGTCAACACTTTTGGAATTTCTTAGTATAGAGTCCAAGTCGTCAGCTATAATAACATCAATTTTCTTATCCATTATAAGTTCGTGGTGCCTAGAAAGAAATGCCGCAGAGGTTATGAGTATATCGAAGTCGCCGTTCATTATAGAGTTTTTTAGTGCATTAACATTTTTGGCTGTTGAATCGTATAGCACCAGCCTTATGTTGTTGACGCTATATCCCTGCTCACTAAGATTATTAATATAGTCCAATATCTTTTTATATAATTGCTTAGCTATTTCCCTTGTTGGGGCAACTATATACACTTTGCTATTATATATCAACGCCCTATAGAGAGCATAAACCGTTAAGAGGGTTGATTTGCCAACACCCGTAGGGGCTACAAGTGCAAAAGACTCTCCAAATAGAAGCCTCTTGCTCCAGTACTCCTGAAATGACCTCATTTCACATTTCGTACACTGCCTGAAAAACTCCTTGAAGAATGTGATCTCCTTCTCCATAACATTTTTAAGATCATTAAATTGAGAAGAAGTACTATCATCTCTCCCACATACAGCTACAACCCTGTCTACCTCATTCGGGAATCTACACATTCCGTTAAGTCCATTCCTATACTCTATCCTCAGCAACTTAATACCCAATGCCAAAGCTCTACTCATTCATGAAAAAGTACAAAAGAACTGAGAGTCTTGAACTTGCAACTGTAAAATATATTATATGCAAATGGGCTGCACAACTTCTGTGTAGCAAATAAATTTATAATCTCTAGCCATCCCAGAATTATTTACAAACAAATAAGAATCTAGAAGTAAAGGTGGAGAAGTGATGTCACAAGCCCAAGCACCTACATCTGCAAACACAGTATTGGTTGGCAAAAAACCTGTCATGAACTATGTGCTAGCAATGTTGACACTGCTAAACCAAGGAGTTAACGAAGTTGTTGTCAAGGCTAGAGGTAGGGCAATAAGCAAAGCTGTAGATGCTATAGAAATTGTTAGAAACAGATTCCTACCAGGAAAAATCGAGGTCAAGAACATTACAATAGGTAGCCAGACAATAACAGGTAGCGATGGTAGGCAAAGCAGAGTTTCAACAATAGAAATAGTTATAACAAAGAAGGATTAGAGAAAATCAACAATTATTTTCATAAAACTTTTTTAGAATATTTTCATGTTACTAATTGTGTTTTGCATTAGTTGTTCTGTTTACATTTTGCGCTTATACCTGCTGCACTCAGTTTTGCTACAATATTTTCGATTACCTGATCACATTCAATTACAATAGAGCTGTTCTTCAAATCGATTACAACGCTATACCCTCTCGATTTTAAATTTCTATAGAGTCTCTGCATCATATAGTTTTGTAAAAGCTTTTCAAAAGCTTTTTCAAGTTCGACTATGTTATAATCTATGACCCCGGTTTTCTCTAAGAATCCCTTTTTAACAAGTTTTTTTAGAGTTTTTCTCCCAACGTTCTTAGAGCCAAATAGAGAAAGAATATCTAGTGCCTCGCCTAAGTTAAACGGTTTATTGCCAAAAGCTTTCCTTAGAATAATGTAGTAAGCTATTTCCCTTTTACTGATCCAAACCATTGCTTCAGTATCCCCAGTAACATCATTTTTATCAGCCCTTACAAGGTTCATCATACCATGTGTAGATACTATTTCTTTGAAATCCAATCCAGCTTGCCTAAGTATGGTTGTCGCATGGTCATGGTAACTCTGGGTGGCCTTCCAAAAGCTCCAAGAGAGACGCTTGTTACCCTAGCTCTAACTACATCTCCCTGCATAACAAATCTTTTGGTATTTTTACAGACAATAATGTTTCTAGCAACATCATATGAAACTTCATCATCTGCTATCTGCTGTATGTGTATAAAGCCTTCAATTGGACCAAGAGAAATTGTTATACCACCTCTCCCAACAGTTGCAACCTCTCCTTCAACAACTTCGCTAACCAGAGGAACATATGCAATTACTGTGAATTCTACTCTATGATAAGGCGCTCCATCGCCTATGGGTATATAACCCATTGAATCAACATTAACATCTGTTATCGCTATAACTATGCCAAGATTTTTATCCTTTAATCCTTCATACTTCTTTCTGAGCTCGTCAAAGGCCACCTCCTCGATGGGTCTATTAATCTTTGATGGGTCTATTCTTACAATATCTCTTAGTCTATATAGCCTAAACAAATAGACCTCACCAAAAACTCTATATCCACGCTGTTTCCTACCATATACACAACTTAAAAGCTTATGGTTATAGAGATTCGAACATCTTCTCAGAAAATCTGTAGACAATCACATCTATGGATTCTTTCATCGCCTTTTCTCTTACCTTTTTATCTGCTGATGCTATAAATACCTTGAATCCTTTATCACGAAGTTTTTTTGCAAAAGCTATTAACGCGTCATCTACAGACCCTTCGAAGGTAAAATCCTCGACTTTTATTATTGGAACGATATTTTCTAGAATCCATTTAGCCAACTTACCTTTTTTGCCGCAATCTCGTTTTGAAATATTTATAATCTCCTGAAGAACTGGCTTAATGAGTATAGGTCTGCAACCATAATCCACCTCATAAATATTATCAAAAAATGCGAGACCATCAGCAATCAAAAATAGTATGCTCGTGTCTAGAACAATGACACATTCAACTATTTCACATTCCCCCAGCCAATAAGCCTCCATCTACCCTTTATCTTTGATAGAACAGCAACCTTACTTTTTTCAAATACCACAATAGGACTGTCTGTTTTCACCTCCATTTCATCACTAGTAACCCTCTGAACAACTGCACTAGCATTAGCAGTACCCACAATAAGTAAAATCCTGTCCCCTGGCTTAAGATGAGGAGGTGTTTCAAGCTCCCTAGCCCCAACTATTTTGTCAAGCATTCTATACTCTATTGAAACATCATTAACAGGATCTGGAACATTGTGCCCAAGAACCTGGCCTGCCAATCTATTGTTCTTTGTTAGCGATGGATCAAGCTTTGTACCTATAGCGACTAGTCCGCCAGGTCTAGCAACATCTGATTCTACATCAGCATACCTAATGCTCACAACCTCTGTTGTTAGAGGTTCGTATCTAATCTTTCCCTTTACCTCGATTCTTATACCAGGCTTTATCTCTACATCGTCTCCAACCCTAATCTCACCCCTCATAACCCCACCACCAATAACACCTCCAACAAGCATCTCTGGTCTTGTCCCAGGCAGATTAACATCGAAACTCCTAGCAATCTGCATTATAGCCGGTTTCCCAAGAACCCTTTCAGGCTCTTTGAAAAGCTTTGCAATAGCCATAGCAACAACTCCAATATTAGCTTTATGCAAAGCACTTACAGGAATTATAGGCGCATTAGAATATGGTGTACTCTCTAAGAACTGCTTTATTTGTTTATAATTTTCCAATACCTTTTCCCTAGGAACAACATCAACCTTATTTTGAACTATTACAACTTGATTTATACCAAGAATCTCAAGCGCTTTAACATGCTCACGTGTCTGCGGCTGGGGACAAGGTTCATTAGCGGCTATAACAACTATTGCTGCATCCATTAACGAAGCTCCAGAGAGCATTGTTGCCATGAGAATTTCGTGGCCTGGAGCATCAACGAATGACACTGTTTTAATATACTCTGGCTGTGAATTTTCTCCACAGGAGCTAGAAGATGTTATATATGAGTCTGGGGGCTCAAGATTTCCACAACGAAATATGGATGTCTGGGCATAGCCAAGGTATATTGTCATAGACTTTTTAAGCTCTTCTGAATATCGAGCTGTCCAAATACCCGTTAATGCCTGTACAAGAGTGGTTTTCCCATGGTCAACGTGGCCCACGACCCCTATCGAAATAGTTGGTATAGGCTTTTCTGCGCCAGGCATTTTTGAGAGCACCTATGTAGCTAGAAAAGTCTCTTCTCTTAACAAAATAAAAATGTTGTTACTTTATTTTTCGCTTTTCAAAATAGCGACTGTGTTTATCTGAACGATATCCTCGGATATGGTGTTACCCCTCACTAGCTTCCTTCTTCTCTCTCCTTCTTCCTTAGGTCTAAAACCAGGCCCCGAGGCTAAAAGAACGTATTTTTTGACTGCACCACTTATGTCTTTTCTCATTGGGAAACCTGCTAAATCTGATCCTCCTCTAATCTCTAAAACAATTTGAGGAAGACCTATTATTGAGCCATCTATTCTATCACCAATTCTCATACCAATTAGCCTAGAGGCTTCTGCCCCACCTACTCTCAGCTGGAAAGCTGGAGCCCGGAATATTTCTCCTAGAGCCTCTGCAGAGCCTATTTTCTCGCGTAGAAGCGCTTCTGGCACCATCACTGTCTGGATATCTAGCGAAGAATCCTCAATCAATCTTGTTGCTATGTTGACCTTCTCTTTATTCGCTTTATTCTTCCATATTCTAATTATTGCAACACCTAGTTCAGGCTTCAGCAATTCTATTAGCTTTGGATTTGCCTTGCTTACAACAAGCTCTCTCTGCTCTTTATGTTTTTCGCTATACTCGATATCGGAGGATCCAACAACTTTAACAGGCACTATTCTCAGCTCTCTTACTCTGGGATCGGAGATCACTATCTTGAACTCTGGCATCTACTTTAAACACCCTACATTACTGCTATCGACAATTCCTATCTTGACAAACCCTAAAAAGCTATTTTGAAAATCTTTTACACAACACCTTATATTCTGAAATTGCCTTTACTACCGTAAGGGAGGTGTCAATAGTGAGTACAGCAAAAAGACTTAGACAACCTATAGTAGCTGTTCTTGGACATGTCGATCATGGGAAAACAACGCTATTAGATAAAATTAGAGGTACAGCTGTTGTAAAAAAAGAAGCTGGTGAAATGACGCAACATATAGGCGCTAGTAACATTCCAATATCAGTTATTGAAAAGGTTACAGAGCCTCTCAAAAGAATCATACCCATTAAACTAACTATACCTGGGTTACTGTTCATTGATACCCCAGGTCATGAATTATTCTCTAATCTTAGGAGAAGAGGGGGAAGCGTTGCTGACATAGCAATCCTTGTGATAGACGTAAACGAAGGTGTAATGCCCCAAACCGTGGAAAGCATAGAGATATTGAAGTCTAGAAAAGTCCCCTTTGTTATAGCTGCTAACAAAATAGATAAGATACATGGCTGGAAACCGAATCCTGATAACCCAATTTCCATAAGCTTGAGAAAACAGGATCAAGCAGTTGTTAAGAGATTGGAAAATTTGCTCTATAAACTGATTGCCCAATTATCAAACTATGGAATCTCTGCCGACATGTTTGAAAGAGTCAGGGACTTCTTGGCTACAGTACCAATCGTACCTGTATCGGCTAAGACAGGCGAAGGCATTGCAGAGCTTTTGGCTGTTGTAGCTGGAATGGCTCAAAAGTATGTTGGTGATAAGCTTTTATATGCCGAGGGCCCTGGAAAGGGTGTTGTGCTTGAGGTTAAGGAACAGCCAGGATATGGAACAGCTATAGACGTTATTCTATATGACGGTATCATACAAGAAAGGGATTTAATAGTCTTAGCTGGAGTCAATGGACCTATAACTACAAGGGTAAGAGCCATTCTAATGCCAAAGACTATGACTGACATAAGAGTTGCTAAAACAGAGCTTAGAACAGTGGAATCAGTATCAGCTGCAGCAGGCATTAGAATAGTAGCGCCCGGACTGGAAGATGCTCTGGCAGGGTCTCCGCTTTATGTAGTTTCACAAGAAAGTGAAGTTGATAATTACAAGAAACTTGTACAAGAAGAGGTTGAGACAGTGCGATTCAGAAAAGATATTAATGGTGTTGTAGTTAAAGCTGATACGCTCGGAACCCTAGAAGCCATAATATATGCCCTCACCAAAAATGGGATCCAAATTCGCATAGCTGATGTAGGGCCGTTAACAAGAAGGGATGTTATTGAGGCATCGCTTGTTGCAAAAACAGATAAATATCTTGGTGTAATTCTACTCTTTAACACGAAGCCCTTGCCAGAGGCCGAAGAACTTGTTAAAAAAGAGGGTATAAGGATATTCTCAAATAACATCGTATATAGACTCATAGAAGAGTATATGCAGTGGGTAGAAAATGAAAAGAAGATGGAGCTACAAAAAGAATTTGAAATGTTGATACCACCAGGAAAAATAAAAATCCTACCAGGTTTTGTATTCAGGAGAAGTGACCCAGCAATAGTTGGAGTAGAAGTTATCGGGGGATTGATAAAACCTGGTAATCCTATTATGAGAGCTGATGGAAAAAGAATTGGTGAAATACTTCAGATTCAGCACATGGGCCAAACTTTAAAAGAGGCTAGGATGGGCCAAGAGGTTGCGATATCCATTAGGGGAAATGTTATGGTTGGACGCCACATTCACGAAGGAGATATTCTATACACAGATATTCCACTAGAGCACGCAAAGTTATTGACAACAAAGTTTAGATCGATGCTTACATCAGATAGTATTGAAGTACTTAAAGAGATTCTAAAGATTAAAGCATCTAAAGAGCCAGAATACATGTTCCTACTAAAGAACTTGTAGAACGTCTCTCATCTCTATCTCCTGCCAAGATACAGTCTAGTCCACGGCAATTTCTTCGGATCTCTACCTAATCGATAGTTTTTATAACATTTACTAGAGCAGAACCATATTATGCTACCATCGTTCTGTACGAACATCAGCCCTGTACCAGGTTCTACACTTCTTCCACAATAGCTACAAACATGTTTTGAAACCATTTGCAACAGCACCTTTTCATAACTTACTCTCTTTGGTAAAGCTTAAAAGCTCTCTTCAACATATTAAGCCACTATGAATAACATTGCTTGTAGGTGTTATGAATGCCCAATATAGTTGTTGAGGACAAGAGCAAAGAGTATGAAATAAATGTTGTTGAAAAAATAGGTTTTCCAGCTGAGGTCGTGCAAATAATCGGTAGAACAGGTGTCACAGGCGAGGTTATACAGGTAAGAGTTAGAATACTTGAGGGCAGAGATAAAGGCAGGATTTTAACTAGAAATGTCAGAGGCCCTGTGAGAGTTGGTGATATAGTCATACTAAGAGAGACTGAAAGAGAGGCTAGAAAACTTACAGTAAGGAGATAGATACATCCTATATAAAAACAATTATTTTATTTCTTAGAAAATAGTTGATGTATTTTGCATCTATTTATTTACCAGCTTTTGCTCTAAGCTCTTGATACTTTGATGCAAGCTCCTCTAGCTCAGCCTTTGCTTCACCAGGCTCTACTATACATGCTGAGGCGGCTGCAACTTCTATACCTGCTGCCTCTCCTAATCTCTTTTTGCTTGGCACATAAAGGTATGGAACTTTCTTTTCTTCACATAGCAGAGGCAGATGTGCAACAACCTCTGGTGGATCAACATCCTCAGCTATGAGTACTAGCTTGCATAGGCCTCTCTCAACACCCTTTGTCACTTCATTTGTTCCTTTTCTTATTTTTCCTCCTGTCTCTCTTGCCTTTTTCAGTGCTTGATATGCTTTTTCAGCTACATCTGAGGGAACTTCAAATTTCACGTAAAATGGTTTCGACATCTTTTATCCCTTCCACATCTTGTATACTAGATTTACTCATTTGCCCGGGTATTTAAGATATTTTGAAACTGCTTATTCATGGCTATATATAATCGATATTTTAGCTTTAGATATCTTTTCTATTTTTCCAAAGCCTAATCTAACCATTTGTATAATTTCTCCTTCTCTCAGCATTTTTAACGATGACTCGCCGACACAATGCTCTTTTCGAATTTTCATACCTTCTACCCTTAGTAGCTCGGCTTTTGCAGTATCGTTACATGGAATCCACTGAATTATTGGGGCTCCTAGTTTCTTTGCATCATCCAATGAACTACTGTGATACCTAGCAATAACATTATCTTCTGCGTTTCTTTCGATGACGATATTGAAAAGTTCCATGAGCCTTATAACGGCTCCTTGATTAACGTTTTCTAAATCTTTTAGAGATATGTAAACCTCTGGTCTTGTTAAAAGCAATTTCCTTTTACCTAGATCTTTTGTTGGATGGTATGGTATTTCGATTTCTCTAGGCGTTTTCACACCTTCTATGACAACCTTGACAGGGTTACATACAATAAAGATTCTTTTGGCTATTGGATCAACATTCTTTCTGTTAATTGCTGCTAGATTAACCCAGCTAATCCTTGCATCAACAGGGCTTAGACCAAGGCTAAGAATAACCTCCCTGATCGTTTCGGCTAGTATCCCTCTTCTCCTAAGACCAGATATAGTTGCAAATCTAATATCGTCAAAACCCATGAACTTTTCAGGATTGTTCTTCAGTTGATTCTTTATCCAGGTTTTGCTCAATATAAGCCCTTCTAGACCAACCCTGCCGAAATTGACGACCTCTGGGTATCTCCATTCAAGATACTTGTATATGTACAGTTGCTTTGCAGTATTTAGCGCATGTTCCTTACCTCTCAATATATGCGTCACACCCATGAGGTGATCATCTACAGCTGCTGCAAAGTTGTATGTTGGCCAGAGCCTATATCTATCTCCAACTATTGGATGGGGATTCTTTGTGGTGTCTACAATTCTGAACATTACCCAATCTCTTATAGCCGGGTCGGGATGTGCTAAATCTGTTTTTATTCTTATAACAGCTTCTCCCTCTCTAAATTCTCCTGCAAGGATTTTCTCAAAAAGCTCTAGATGCTGTGTTGGTGGCATTTCTCTATGTGGGCAAGCTTTTCCAGCATTTCTGTATTCCCTGAAAACATCTTTTTTACAAAGATCGACATATGCGTATCCCAGTTCTATCAACTTCTTTGCAATTGAATAATACCTATCCATTCTCATGCTCTGAATATACTTTTCATCCCATGTTACTCCAAGCCATTTCAGATCCTCTTCGATGATCAGGTATGAGAATGGAAGAGGTGGTTTAGTTCTTGGGTCAGTATCTTCAAATCTGAGTATAAACTTTCCTTTATACATTCTCGCATATTCGTGGCTTAAAATTGCTGCCCTAGCATTTCCGAGATGTATTGGAAAATCTGGGTTTGGAGCAAACCTTGTTACAACACTTCCCCACAAATCAACATTTGGAAGTGGAGGTAATACCCTCTTCTCCTTCTTAGATTCCTGCGCCTCGGCAAGGCCAAGCTTTTCTGCAAGCTCCTTCAACTCTGATATGCTTAAACTATTAACATATTTTAGAACATTAGAGACTATCCCTGCTATTTCTCTGGCCAAGTGCCTAAACTCCTTAAGCTCTCCCAATACCTTATTCATTACAGGGCCTTGCTTTGCCTCTCCATACCTTAGCCTATTCTCTACAGCATATTTCAGCGCTACATTCTCTATTTTCTGCCTAATGGCATCTAGAGACTGTGACGACATTCCCCTCACCAACTATTATCGAAACCATTTTACTGGTTTCGCTATTTAACACATCACCAATGTAAACGACTACCCCTCTAACCTCAGCTCGTATAACTCTAACCTCAAATTTGCTTGTTACCACATAAAATATTTTTTCATGTTCTGAAACCACTCTACCCTCAGATACAAGCGGGAAAACACTTTTTCCTGAAGCTTCGATGATAAATGCTCTTGTGGCTGCATTTACATATAACAGTTGGTCATGTTCTGGCAAGTATATTGCAAAATCTGTCTTGGTGACCCCTTTCTCCAAATCAATTACAAGTTCAGGTAGGGCTTCATAGACAACCTCCACAAGTTGCTTTCCTTCGCCTTTTAAAGGCTTGTCGTTAAAGCACTTTTTCTCATTATCTATATAGATCCTCGAACTTGGGTTCGTGTATCTAGATAGATCAGTCTGCATAGCAAGAGTCTTTATACTCTCTTCATCTATATAAGCAACTGGATACGCAATTCTTGGAGAAGGTTCTGTAGACATTTAAGTTTTTTCCTCATTCTGTGTTCTAATAGTTTCTCTTTATCATGAACTCTATGACTTCTTTAAACATTTCAAGGGCTTCTCTATCGTTTGAATCCATGTTCTTAACTATTTCCAATGCCCTATTTGCATATACTTCACTAAGAGAGTCTGCATATTCTATGGCTCCACTTTCCTTAATGATCCGTGCCACTTCTTTTAAGGAGTCTATGTCTGCCTTCCTATTTCCAAGCACACCAAGTATCTTTGTCTTTTTACCTTCATCTAAATTCTTTAAGGAATATATAACCAGTATAGTCCTCTTACCCTCCCTCAAATCGCTGTAAACAGGTTTTCCAAGGGTTTTCTCATCACCTACTAGCCCAAGTATATCATCTCTTATTTGAAACGCTATACCTGCATTCATCATTGCATTAAACAGATTTGAAACCAATCTTTCCTCTGCCCCTGCCAAGATCCCGCCAATTTTTGCAGAATATGCGAACAATGCTGCTGTCTTCTTCGAAACCATGTCTATGTAATCCTCAATGTCAGCATTATCCATTTCTGGTAGTAACATATCTAGTGCTTGTCCTTCAGCCACAGTTATAGCTGCTTCTGTTAATGCTCCCAGTGCCTTGGCAACTCTCTCACTTGGCACAGAATATTCCAGAGCCTTTAACAGGCATCTGTATGCATAAGCAAACAAAAGGTCTCCTGCTATGATGCCCATCTCAACACCCCATAGTTTATGAACTGTTGGAACGCCTCGTCTAAACTCATCCTTATCGATTATGTCATCGTGAACAAGTGTAAATGTGTGCAAAACCTCTACAGCTGCCGCACCTGGTATAGCGATTTCCTCGCTACCACCACTAATCCTGCTGGAGAGCACAACTACTAGGGGTCTAAGTCTCTTGCCACCGGCTCTAATATAGTGTAGCGATGCTTCATATAGCTTTTGTGGATAGCCCTTTAAAGTGCTATATATGAAATCTTCGACTTTCTTTGCGACAATATTTGCATAACTCGTTAAGTCCATGTGGATTCCCAGATTTCTAATAGCAACAATGTATATAAATGTGATTGTTTCTGAGCTTTAACTTTCTAGAACAAATCCATTGAGCAAGCCTGCCAAGTATTATTGTAGGAGCGTGCTTCAGCTCCTCTATGTTTTTAGAGTTCACAAGAGCCATGGCAGTTTTGAGTTGCCTTAAAATAGTGTTTACATACTCTCTGCCTCTTCCCATAACCACACTTCTGAGAAACGGTTGTGCTGCAGCTGCAAGGTCTGCACCAAGAGAAATAGCCTTTGCAATATCTAGACCAGACCGAATTCCACCACTTCCAATTACTGTTATATCCTCTGCAACCGATCTAACTTCACATATCGAAGCAGCTGTTGGGATACCCCAGGCTGTAAACACCTCACCAAATCTAGCTATATCTGCACCACTTTTTATACCCCTTAGCAATTCTATCTTGACCCAGTTAGTGCCACCAACACCAGCAACATCAAATATTTTGATGCCTATAGAATATAGTTTCTCGGCAACCTCTTTTGAAATTCCATTTCCAACCTCTTTTATTATCAAAGGAATTGAAAGCCTTGCTATAAGATCCTTCAGTATATCGAGCACCCCCTTAAAGTCTTTGTCGCCCTCGACTTGAACAAGTTCTTGCGCAGGATTTAGGTGAATAGCAAGTGCGTTAGCTTCTATGGCCGAGACCATGCTCTCTATCTGGTCAATGCTTACTTTCTTTAACTGTGCAAAACCAATATTGGCTATAACTGGAACAGATTTTGCTAAATCCCTTACAATCCTATATGTGTGCAGAAGAGATGGGTTCTCGATCATGGCCCTTTGACTGCCAACACCAATTGCTATACGAAACTCTTCAGCTAGTTCAGCTAGCCTCCTATTTATTTCAAAAGCTCTTTCAGTTCCGCCTGTCATTCCAGAGATTATCAGTGGTGCATTGAGCTTATATCCAAGAAAACTTATTGATACATCAATTTCATCATATGAAAGATCTGGGATAGCGTTATGAACTAGGGTAACATCTTCAAACAGCGTTGTCATAGGCCCTTGCGACTCTAGAGATAAGGCTATTTCTATGTGTTCTTTTTTTCTATTCTCTATGCTCATATCACCACCTTGCTTCCCCTAACATTTTTCCCGCAAAGAGCTTTAACGATGTTATCTTTTTTAAGCCCATTAAATATGAGGACCTCTCTTATATCACTATTCCAATATTTTAAGCCATAGAGAAGTTTTGTCTTTATTCCCCCTGTCACGTCGATTCTCTTCCGGAGACTGGTATCAATAACCTCGATTTCTCCAATTTTGACAAGCTCTAGAAAGCGTGCACCAGGCTCTCTAGGATCCTTATCATAGACGCCATCAACATCTGTTGCAAAGAGTATTCTGCTCGGCTTGAAAATTGTTGAAAGCTTCCACGCTATTTCATCGCCAGACAAGATTTCTGTGCCCCCATCCCCAAATATTATATCTCCAAAGAGAATGGGTATGACCCCCTTCTTTAGAGACATTTCAATTGGTTTAGAAAAACACTCTAAGTCTCCTCTACGACTTCGATAAAAAACTGCATGCGTGTCCAGAGATATTGCTGGAACACCATATGCATTCAATGCATCGGTAAAGACTGTGTTCAGCTCTTTCATGAACCATACTATCTGGGTTATCGCTTGCCCACTCTCTATATTCCCATGCTCTACAACCGTTGCGTGACCAAAGCTCCCACCACCGTGTATCAAAATTATTCGCTTTGTACATAATTGATATGCTTTGCTAATCTCATAAGCTACTCTATACATTTCATCAAACTTTATTGAATACTCGACATCCTTGTTTGTTATCACCGACCCACCAATCTTCAGAATATTAACTATGTCCATCATCTACCTCAAACCTATGCTACATGAGTTTGATTCGATAGAATTTTATTGTAGTGCAGTCCATAATTGGTTTTGCTTCGCTTATCTCACTATAAACAAGCTCCTCACCTAGATAGTCTTTTACGGCTTTGCTTTCCCATGCAATATACAAGCTAAGCATCTTATTTATTTCACCTAAACTGGTTTTGTCACTTGAATTAACCATTTGTGCAAAGAGTCCTACTACATGTGTCAACAACTTATAGAAGAGGGATAGGGTATAACTATCATAGGGATATTCAAGCGAGCTACACCCTCTATCTTTGCATAATATTTCCTTTACCTTTTCAATAATAATCTTTGCACTACCTAGTTTAACGATTTCATTATGCCCCTTAACTACACATACGCTATTGAAGAGATGAGAGCATCTAAGTGACTCTACATAGCCTGGGTCAAATTCAAGTACCTTCTCGTCAAAGGGCGCCATATTTTTTAGAGCCCACATATAATCCCTTGCCGTTATTCCCAGTAACTCCTTTAGAATTTCGATTGTTGCTATAGAGAATATGGATATTGTAGGTGGGTCTCCATTACAGGAAATCCTAACTTCTCCACTAACCCCTCTATAGCCTAGCTCATCTAGTACCATACCAACATAGTTTACTATATTTGTGCTTACATCTAAGTGCCTGTAGTCCAAGGTTCTCTCATAGCTTTTCGAACTTCTTTCAATCCTTGCTATAAAGGTGCATGAAATGTTTGACTGGGCTGAAACAAATGGTGTGTAGAAGCCTTTTATTGGGATACCGATTATTGTAAAAGGAATTGAAACTTTTTTCTGTAGCACTCTATTCATTGAATCACATAGTTTATTCTAGGTAGAGGATTCAAAGGCTTCGTGAGTAACAGGCAAATTGTCTGTGGGTCCTATGCTACCCCTCTCTCGCAGGATTTGCCTTGCCAGTATCCAGTACAACAATGCCAGCGATTTCCTACCTTTGTTATTGGCAGGTATTGCTAGGTCAACCCCCTCCAACCTATTATCGGTACTAACAAATGCAACCACCGGTATGCCAATCATCAATGCCTCGTCAAGTGGCTGCGAATCTATTCTCGGATCAGTCAATATTATAACATCTGGTTCGTAGTACCACTCAAGTTTTGGATTTGTAAGTGTACCAGGAACAAACCTTCCAACAACAGGTTTTGCGCCAACAAACTCTGCAAATTTTAGTACTGGCTGTTTTCCATACTGCCTTGTTGAAACTACCATTATTTTTGATGGTTCATATCTACTAAGGAATTTACCAGCTATTCTTAATCTTTCATCGGTTTTCTTAATATCCAAGATGTAGAGACCATCTGGTCTAACTCTAAAAACAAATTTTTCCATCTGTTTAGTACATGTATGAGTTCCTATATGAACCCCTGCCTGGAGGTATAGCTCTAGGGGTACCAGAAGCTCCACTTGTTGTTGTGCTAGTGCTTTCTGCTCCTCCATGTTGCTACACCTACTTAACACTTCCATATTTTATGACATGCTTAAATAATTCTATATGAGATATCATCATCCTCCTGCAACAATACCTCTTTATACCGAGGTCGTCTAGAACCTTTGCAGGGTCCTCTCCCCTTTCTACACGCCTTCTAAACTCCTCCCATTTAGCGCCTATTGGATAGCCACATGTAAAGCATCTAACAGGTATTATCACTTTATCTCACCTATACGATTTTTGTCTAAACCTCCTAGCACTATATCTCATCCACTTCTCAGGCTCTGTTTGCCTCGGATCGCCAGCCAACATCGACCTGTCATATTCATTGAAAAGCTGTTTTATCAACGGATTTCCAAAGTACATTACAAGACCTCTGGCAACAGCTGTTCGCACGGCATAAGTCTGTGCCATTATACCCCCACCCTCCACATTGACCTCTATATCAATAGTGTTTCTAAGCTTCTCGCTTAGAAGATTTAGGGGTTCAAGCATCTTTAGCCTTGCTAGCTCTATTGGCCATAACTCAACAGGATAGCCATTGACTCTAAACCTGCCCTGCCCAGGTCTTATAATTGCTCTTGCAATAGCAGTCTTCCTCCTACCAACACTTATAACAATCTTCCTTCCGCTAACTATCTGAGGATATGCACCAATTAATTTTAGCTCCTGCTTTTCTTGTGACATCTATTACACCACCTTCTGATGCCAGCCAAGGGCTTTAGCTAGCTCGGCTAATGTAATATACTTTTCTGCTTTTCGGCTATATATCGATATATCAACCACTCTTATGATTTCCCTCCCCTCAAATCTGATTGGCACACCTATGTAAGCCTTTATATTTTTGAGCGCCTCTACACCTCTCCAATTATCTTTTGGAAGCATGTTTTTAACAGTCTTTTTAAATATTGTTACAGGGTTCCTTGGTCTATGTATAGAGTGTCTGTATGGATTCTTATGGGTTCTTACATTGAATAAAAGCTTGTATCCTTCTATTACCCTCTGCTTATCTCCTGTCAGCACAGCCTTCTCAACATTGACTACATGAACCTTAATATTCATGAGAGCTATTTTCGCAACTATGCTTGCAAGTCTTCCTAAAACCATGGAATCCGCGTCAATAACAACTTCTTTTACACCCTTTGACAACACGTTTGCGTATAGATCTTTTGATGTGCTTTCTACAATATTCATACAATCACCTTTACTCTACTTCCGGTAGGGTTTTCTTTAACAAGTTCAAGGATGTGTATAGCTCTTCCACCAGCACTCTTAATTTTCTCCACGGCCATTAAAGAAAAACTTATAGCGGCGATTGTAACCCTGTGATCTAATTTGCCAATTCCGAGAACCTTTCCCGGAACAACAACAACATCCCCATCATTTGTATACCTATTTATTTTATAGATGTTCACTATAATTCTTCTTCTAGCAGGTCTTTCGAGTAATTCGGCCACGTACCTCCAAATAGCTGCTTTATTAGCTCTAGCAGCTTTTCTAAGCTCTCTTATGGTTTTTCTCAATATGTAGTTCGTGGGGCCTGTTCTCCTCAACTACCACCACCTTTTTTCAGTTCTTCAATAAAGCTTCTGATTTCCATAAGCTCTCTTTTCAGTATTTCGAGAGATATCTTAAGTATGGTTTCAGGCTCTAGAGATCCGCTAGACTCTATCCTTAAAATATTTTTATCATCTATCCCATCAACACTTATTGCCTTTGACTGACATACCTGCACACATTGCCTACATATTATACAATCAAATATGTTTCTAATCCTGATCTCATTACCATTCATATAAAGAACCTTTTTGGGGCATACCTCAACACATTTCCCACAAAGATTGCACAGGCTTTTATCCACCTCAATTCTGGCCAGATGTCTGGTGACAGAAACAGTTGCAGGACTCCACTTGGCGTGCTCCAATCCCCTACCAATCCTGGCTCTAATCTCCAAAGCAACCCTTTGCCCAGGTGCAAGAACAACTATTGGTATATTGTCATAGACAGGCTTTACATATGGATCCTCAGACTTTATATCACCAGAATAAACTGTTACCTCATTATCATGTGCCTCAATCTCAAGAAACATGTTAACAAAGCATTTATCGCATAAATCCTTGGATGGCCTCTCATCAGAATCAAGCGAGCACTTCTTGCAGGTATCTATGTCCACCTCCAGCAATCTATCAACACTCTCCTCGCTTCTTATGGGTATCATAGCTAATCTATGTGCAAGCATTTCGTCGAACATGGCTGACGTATTTGAGACGACCGTCACCTCATCTATGGCATATGTTGGAACCTTGGCTAGAGAATATCTTCTAATAACATTTAGTAATGGTAGAGGGGCCCCATCAATAAACAGCTCTATCACTTCTTTGCTCCATTCCCTAATCGCTATATTCAATAATTACACCCTCCTACCACGCCTACCGCCAGGTCTTCTTGTAGTATCATGTGGTATTGGAGTGACATCCTCTATCCTACCAATAATAAATCCTGCTCTAGCCAAAGCCCTTATAGCGGCTTGTGCTCCAGGACCAGGTATCTTGGGTCCATGGCCACCGGGCGCCCTAACCCGTATGTGTATTGCTGTAACACCTTTCTCCATAGACTCTTGAGCAACTCTATAGGCAACCATCATAGCTGCATAAGGACTTGGCTTCTCCCTATCAGCTCTCACAACCATGCCTCCAGAGCCTTTAGCAACTGTTTCGGCACCACTAATATCTGTTATATGTATTATTGTATTGTTAAATGACGCATATATGTGTGCTATACCCCACTTTAGTTCTCTACCCCCAAAAGACATCTACTTCAATCACCTCAGCTTACCTGCGTTGTCTCAGCTGTTCTAGCTTTTGCATAAGATGAGATTGGATAAAAATCTATATATTTCTCATCTTCTCTGCTCACTAGATACCCTGGGGATGTGACCCTCCTACCTCTAACAGCTATGTGCCCATGAACAATAAGTTGCCTAGCTTGGTAAATAGTCTTAGCCAAACCTTTTTTCCAAACAATTGTCTGCAACCTTCTTTCCAATACAGCTTCAGTTGAAAGGCTTAGAATATCTGTAATTGTTGCATTAGCTGTTGACAATATACCCATGCTATAAAGCCTTGCCACTAATTGATTGAGCCTCTTCTCCCTTTCATCTTCCGGCAAAGCCAGCAACGATCTAGCCAAATGCTTTACTCTTCTTAGCATTGTTTCAGCAATCCAAAGCTCTCTCTTATTTCTGAGACCATATGTTCCAACTAGCTCCATTTCTCTCTCTAATCTCGATTTTATCCATGGATGCCCCGGCGATTCCCACCTTCTTCTAGATTTCTTTGGATCACCCATTGTCTACACCATCAAAAACTACTTCTGTTGCTGTTGTTGCTGAGCAGCCTTTTTCCTTTGCACACCTACAACAGGTCCTATACGCCCTGTAGTATGGGTCTTCTGGCCCCTGACTTTATAGCCCATTGAATGCCTCATCCCTCTCCAGCTTCTAATCCTAATCTCTCTATCTATATCCTGCCTAGCGTAGTAGATCAGCTCAGAAGAAACAAGATGCATATCCTGCCCAGTTTCATAATCCTTTCTTCTATTTAGCATCCAAAATGGGAATCCATACTTCGTTGGGTTCTTGATGACCTCCTCTATTTGTGCCACATCCTCATCCCTCAAATAGCCCACAAGAGAATTTGGATTCAAACCAATTTTTCTGCAAATCGCTATAGCCATGTTGTATCCAACACCTTTTATCTTTGCCAGGCCCCAAGCTAAGCTAATGTTCCCCGGAATATCTGTCTCAGCTATTCTTACTATATGCCTATAGCTTCCTCCTGATGACGACATTTAAGACCACTATCAACATCTGATTACATGTAACTTTAAACACTTTAAAAAATATTTTGAAGCTGCTTTTAAGTTATAAAGAAAATCGTTTTCACTTTTTTGTGTATAGCCAGCAGGAGACCATGTGACCATTGCCAACATCAACCAGAGGAGGCTCCTCCCTCCTACAAACATCCATAGCAAACGGACACCTAGGATGAAACCTACAGCCAGGTGGAATGTTCACTGCTGAGGGAACCTCACCCTTTATATCAATTTTTCTAAGGGTCAATCTATTGCGGGGATCTGGTTCGGGAACAGATTCCATTAATGCTTTGGTATATGGATGCAACGGGTTCTCTATTATCTTATCAACATCGCCCATTTCAACTATTTTCCCTAGATACATAACAGCTATCTTATTGCATACATAGCTTGCTACTGCAAGATCGTGTGTGATAAATAAGTAGGATATATTTCTACTCTTTCTAATGTCTAGCATAAGCTGAAGAATCTCCACACGTATCGAAACATCAAGCATACTGACAGGTTCATCAGCAACTATGAGAGAAGGCTTTAGTATCAATGCCCTTGCAATTGCAACCCTCTGTCTCTGACCACCAGATAACATATGTGGATATCTCTCAATGAATTCCTCTGGTGGTGTGAGCTTAACCTCCTGAAGCGCCTTTAGAATAATCTCTAGTCTCTGAGAAGGTTTGTCGCCAATGCCATGTATAATTAGAGGCTCTTCTAAAATATCCTTGATCTTCATCCTCGGGTTCAGAGAGCTGTATGGGTCTTGGAATATTATCTGAATCTCTCTTCTCAATGCTTTATCAATCTGTTTTGGATAGCGCTTTCCAAGATCAATGTACTCATTTGCAAAACCTTGTACCTCAAGAACATTTTTAAGTTCATTGGATGGCTTATAGAGTACAGAGCCTGATGTTGGCGGTATGAGCCTCGCTATCACCCTCCCTGTTGTTGTTTTGCCACATCCCGATTCGCCAACAAGGCAAAATATTTCCCCTCTATCCACAGAAAAGGTAATACCATCTACAGCCCTCAAATATGTTGGCGATTTAATTCCTAGCACTTGCAGAAGAGAGCCTCTAATCTCGTAATACTTCTTTAGATTATCAACAACTAGAATTGGTTTAGTGCTCACTCTACATCCCCCTAAGCCTCGGCTCTACAACCCTCTCTATAGACATGCCTAAGAGCACAAAGGTTAGAGAGACTATCGATATAGCTATTCCTGGCGGGAATATCCACCACCAATAACCGATATTTCCATAGAGTCTAGCATCAGATAGTATACCACCCCATGTGGGGAGCCCGTGCTGAATACCTAAGATAGAGAGCCCAGCTTCGGTTAGTATTGCTGAAGGCGCTGAATACACCATCTGAGCTGCTATATATGGTAATAGCTGTGGTATTATATGCTTTGTCATAATCCACCAATTCGATGCTCCTACAGCTTGCGCAGCTTCAACATATGCCTCAGCTTTTATGCTTAGAGTCATGGATCTGACTATTATTGCCAAACCACCCCAGCCAAACACTATGAGCGTGAATAGTATCACCATAAGCATTATTATGGGTTTGTAAGGGCTAGCCCCATATGCTTGCTGCACTGAAACTGCAATTAGAATAAGTATTGGAAGCGTCGGTATACTGCCCAAAACATCTATAAACCTTTGAACAAACTCATCTATGAAACCTCCATAATAGCCGCTTACAAGACCTGCAAACAGCCCTATTACAGTTGTTAAAAATGCTGTTCCAAAGCCTATTAAAAGAGCTATTGGAAGCCCAAAAAACAATGCTTGCGCAAGGTCTCTACCCCTATAATCTGTTCCCAGTAAGCCATAACAAGTACCAATAATAATAAATCTGAAGTCTTTGGAAGACTTCAAAGCATTTACAACTTTATTCACATCATCAATAGTTACAGAGCCTAAGGTGGATATCCTTACAAATACATATACCTTATATACCCCACCCAAAGGCGCAATTTTTGAACTATTCGAGTATTTGCCAAATAGATATATCGGATAGTTCATAGCAATATCATTCATGCTAGCTACACGCAGAAACTGTGGATATGACATTACTAGCGTTGATGCAAGTTTAATTGTATCCGGGTTCAAAATAATGTTCTCAATAGATATGGATCCATTAGCCCCAGTTGCTAAGTATGATATAACATCTGGTACCACAACCCCATCTGGTCTGGCAATATGTATCTCGATCCTCATGTTTCCAACACCATTAACATAAATGCCATCAAGCTTTAGAGCCATACCTTGTGGAAATCCATCGCCTCTATAGTCATAATTGAATGTATATGTTAAGGATGCTTCATTTGCTGTGACATTCAATTTGTACGCAAGGGTTCTCAAATCCTCTTCAAAATGCTGTACACATGGGTACCCAAAAAAAGATGACCAGCTGGGTGGGACATTCTTTGGTTTGCCACCCCAATACTTTGGATCATTCCATATAGATATAAAGTTTGGTGGAAGTGCTAGGGCAGCTGCCACCCCAATAATAACGAGCATTGAAAGTAGTATTAGGGCTGCTTTTCCACTTGTCTGACTCCATATAGTCTCTCTTATTTGCTTCCAAAACCCTTTTAGCCTTTCCGTCATAGTCTCACCCTAGGGTCGAGAGCTACATAGAGAATCTCTAGTATGAGCCTTGCAACAACATATACAAGGGTTAACACATATGTCAAACCAATTATTGTTGCTGGGTCACCACTTGTGATAGCTTCATAGTAAAGCGTCCCCATGCCCGGCCAATTAAAAACTGATTCTGTTATTATATAGCCTCCCAAAGTCCCTGCCAATCCGAGAAGTACAGAGGTTATCACTGGTGGCAAGGCTGGTCTTAGAATATATCTTCGCAGAACAACCCTCTGTGGCAACCCGCGTGCAACAGCCGCTGTAACAAAGTCCTCTCGTGAGACTCTTAAAAGCATTGCTCTCATATTATAGATCCACGGCCCTAAGAGAACAATAACGATAGTTATTATTGGCAACCATGAATAATTCAATACATTTGCAAAACCTATGATAAATCCCTTTACATCCCCAGATAGAAGCGCCACCGACATATCGCTCAAAGCTCTGATAACCCCCCTGAACTGCTGTGGGGCGACGCCAAGTCTATAACTAAAAATGAATATCATTATTAGTGCCAACCACCACACAGGAATTGCGTTAGTTAGAGCTGCATATATTATCGTAAATCTGTCTGCTAACGAACCAATTCTAAATGCAACGTAAGGCGCTATAACTAATGCAATTAGAATTGCAATGAGCTCGGCAACAGTTATCATAACAATTGTTCTAGGCAAACAAGCCAAGATAACATCACTTGCTTTTACAGGAAGCTGCATGCCAGCAACATCAGCAACTCCAACCTGCTGAACATCGCCAAATTTGAACACAAGTGTTGCATATACTAATGGCAGAACCTTGTAGTACCAAGGCTTGTCAAGACCGTATGTCTCGATAAGCATCTGCTGGTACTCTCTCACCCTCTCCTCTATATAGGATTGACTAACATTTGGCATCTTCGACAATGCCTGTCTATAGGCCCTAACCTCCTCATTTACAATAGCTCTGGCAACTTTATCTACATATCCTGTAGCACCTATTATAAAAGCTGTTAAAAAAACTGCTATAACCAATGCTAAGACCAAAAATATGGCTCTTCTTGCAATCACCAGACCAACTGTCATTAATACATCACCATCTTACATCCATATTACTTTGACCTCCCCCAAGTTAGTATCTGAGTATCTTTGTACACATCAATGGAATGCTTAAAGAATAGTTAATAAACGAAGTTTATAAATTTTTACATAGTTTAAAAGCGGCATTTAAAAAATATATTCTTTTATTGGTGTTTATGCTAGGACCTCCTAGAGAACCTTAATAGCAACACTACATTCAGTATTAGCGATACTGCAAGCAATGCTATTAACACAACCATATATGTGTTCATTGATGCTACAGTACTGTTCAACTTGCTTACAGCGTTCTGCAGATCACTAATAGCATTGCCCACAGCAATGATGTTGTTCGAGACAGTTGTCATAGAATTGGATATTGTATCAATCTTGCTTGCCAAAGGAGCTATCTGGCCAACGATAACACTTGACATCATCTGAGCAATGTTTGGCTGAGCCTGGATTGTCAATGTATATGATGCTGGAACTGCAACAGCATCGCTGAATGCCAGTATTTGTATTTGGTAGTAGTTATAAGGAGCCATTGACTTTGTTACATCAGCTGGAATGGCAATCTGATATATGAGTAGCGTTGCTCCACTTGTTACAAGAGTTGCTTCGCCAATGTATTTAACAGCATTTGTTTGAAGATCCTTTACAATGTATTGCACATATATGTTTCCAGATGCAACAGTTGTTCTCCCACCAGCTGTTAGTGTTGGTGGAACAACATTAACTAGAAATGTAGTTGTATTGCCTACAATTATGCTTGGGGTTGCCGGTACCGTTAGTGTTGCTGGTGTTGCAGAGCCTTTCACCCATGTGCTTGGAGTGAATGGATATGATGGGTCTCTAAATGCTTTTATAACTGCTTTCTGGGCTTTGTCATCGAATGAGTCTAGGTAGAAAGGTCCTTGCGATATCCATGCATTGCTATGTTGATTAACCCAGTTTATAAATGCATTTAGCCTTGCTTTCCACTCATCAAGTGTCATATAAGATCTTTGTGGTGTTGTAAAGTATTTTGCTGGGAAGATGTTCGCCGATAGCATTTGTTGTGCGAGTGCTGCAAGATCTTTTGCATGGGTGCTTAGCACTAGGTTTAGTGCTGGTATCTTCTTTGCATTGCCTGTTGATGTTGTAAATGCATATTTCTGCATATCAAATACTATAATGTTTTGCAAAACAAGTAGCTCGGCTGGGTTGATTGGTGTGAGAGCTGCGTAGTCTGCTATATAGTTGGGGTCGAAGTGCCAGTAGTTGACATACACCTCCAATGTGTTGTTCTGTGGTATTATTCTCAGACCCTTTATGGTGTCGAAGAATGGTTTGTTCGCTCCTGATATAGGTGTTTCAAAGCTTGCTTTCGTATTGTTGTAGACTAAGTCGAACCATAGTGCCCAGGCAGCTAGTATGTCACCCCATGTAATGTTTATTCCGTGGTGCCATTTAGAGCCTATAAACATCGACATGTCGTATTTAACAACAGATACAGCTTTTGTTCCAGGGGCCACATTAACCCACTTGCCTTGTGTAGCGTCCCATATTATGGCATCGGATGGTACATCCAATGTTCCGTCGGGACCTGCTGTCAAAACTACATACTTGGTTCTGACAGGTATTGGCTCTCCATTGAATGGATCTCTCCATGTTAGTGGATCATATGTAGCCCTCTCTATATCGACACTATAAACATCTGTAAAGCCTCCATATATATTCCAAATTGTTCTCGCTGTATATACCCATAGATGACCTATTGTGATGTCAGGCTTGCCTGGTACGTACATACTCTTTAGATTGAACGGCGATCTTAGCCCCACTGACATATCCTCTGTTATTCCTTGCATATCTGCTCTAACAACGTGAATATCCATTCTGGTTGCAATCCATATTCTCACTGATTCTTGTATGCACATCGCTACAATAGTTCTATAGGTGTTGACATAGTCGTCACGGCTCTTGAATGTGCCGAAGTACAGCTTCTGTGTTAGGTTGTCTATTGTGTCGTTTCTGTACCACCACCAGCCCTCTACTTGCCAGCCAGGCATATAGCTGTACCATGGCGCGCACATTTGAGCCGGTGTTGCGGAGTCGTACTTCTCTAATGCGCCTTTACCCCAGCCTTCAGTGTATATATGCCATTGAAGCTCTTTAGGATCTGTGTCATATACTATTTCAAGTGCCTGTGCAAAGGTTAGAACCTGCTTATTCACTACAAATCCGAGGTTCTCAAGCTCTGTTGCAATAAGGTCTCCAATGTCTCTTCTCTCATCTTCTTGCCTTATAATGAATGTCAATTGTATTGGTTTCCCAGCATAATACCATTTGCCGCCTTGCAAAGTTGCTCCTGCAGCTGTCAATGCCTTTTCTACTAGTGTTCTAGCATATGCTGGGTCATACCTTATCGCAAACGATGCTACTAGATCTGATATCAACATGTATGTTGGGTCGTAGTATGAGAGGAATGTTACCATGGGAGCTCCATAGCCTCTGTAAATGTTCTTGACTATGAAGTCTCTATCGATTATGAAGTTTATGGCATATCTGACATCTTTTAGTGCAAATGGATTGATGTTGCTGCCGTCGGCAGCTAGATCAACATATGTAACATCTTTGTCTTTGTCATAGTAGATCTGTGATATGACTGTCTTTGGATAGCCAATAGCCTTTGCTATGTCATCTAAGCTCTTCTTTGTCCAGTCGCCAGATAGGTTAACTGTTTTTACTGGTGCTGGGTTTAGAACAATTGAGACTAGCCCTCCTGGTGCTGAGATAAATCTTATGTTTGATACTCCTTGGAATTGGTCTAACTGTGTTGGCCTCAAGCCATATATGTATGCATCTATAGACCCTGATCTGAATGCCTCCCCAACTCTGTCAGTAGACACTTGCACAAATGTTATGCTATCTGATGCTGGCCCTTTGTTTGCTTGTTGCGCGTATAGCGTTATTGGGGATAGAATTGACAACATTAAGACAGCGAATAGTACATATACTACTAAATTCTTGGCTTTCATTTTATCTACCCACTTAGACAACTTTGCTGTTTTCAAAAGATTTTTAAATTTATATGAGAATTTGAAAAGCTTTGTGCAGGTACATGAGGCAAAAACGAAAACTATTAGCATTAACCATAGTGTTTTTGTCAGCTGCTTTTCTAATAGCTTTTGCCAGTCTATATAGAATTGAGTCTATGGTGCAGAGCGCATTGCATATCCTGCTTGAGGGGGGCAAAGTCTATGTTCTCTCCCTAGCCAATTTCACACAAGGAAGAAGTATGCAGATTGAGAATGCCTCCATAAAGATAGAAAATGCCTCTTGCACTATATACATCTCTGTTGAGACTCTCTACGGAAATTACAGTTACTTTGAAGCTGTAAACAAATCAACTATTATTTCACTTCCATCAACATCATTCATAGCTTTAGTGAAATCTGATAGAAACTGTAATGCAACAATTGTTTTCTTTGCCAAGGTTTTTGAGGAGCCGTTCAAGATCCTGTCTATTGTTAGCTTAGTGTTATTTGTCTTGGGAAATTCCATAATGATTTACTTGTTGACCATCCCTCACTTTTTTGTGTATAGCCAGCAGGAGACCATGTGACCATTGCCAACATCAACCAGAGGGGGTTCCTCCCTCCTACAAACATCCATTGCAAACGGACACCTAGGATGAAACCTACAGCCAGGTGGTGGGTTTCTTAGATCTGGTGGTGAGCCCGGTATCCATGAAAGGCCCTTTCTTCTTCTAATCGATGGTATGCTGTTTAAAAGGCCTTGGGTGTATGGGTGCAGGGTTTGTGAATATACATCATCTGAAGAGCCCATCTCAACTATTTTACCAGCGTACATCACAGCTACTTTGTTTGCTATTTCTGCTATTAGGCTTAGGTCATGTGTTATGAATATCATTGAAACCTTCTCCTCCTCTCTAATCCTCTTCAACAAATTCATTATCTGAGCCTGTATAACAACATCGAGTGCTGTTGTAGGCTCATCGGCTATCACAAGTCTTGGTCTGAGAAGAAGAGCCATTGCAATAACCACTCGCTGCTTCATACCACCGCTAAGCTCGTGGGGATACCTTCTTGCAACATCTGGTGGAAGACCAACAAGTTTTAGATGCTCCTCAACAATCTTCATGGCCTCATCTTTGGAAAGCCCCTTGTGAACGACTAGAACCTCGGCCATCTGATCCCCAACCCTAACAACAGGATTGAGAACATTTAAAGCTCCTTGGAAAACCATGCTAACCTTGCTCCACCTAATCTTCCTAAGCTCATCCTCAGAAAGCTTCGTGAGATCAACACCATCAAGCACAATACTGCCACCAACAATTCTACCAGGAGGTGGAACAAGACCCATTATACCAAAGCCAAGAGTAGACTTGCCAGAGCCAGACTCACCAGCAACACCAAGAACATCACCCTCTTCAACATCAAATGAAACCCCATCAACAGCTCTAACAGCTCCCCTACTAGTGAAATAGTATATCCTCAAATCCCTAACACTAAGCACAGCACCAGCCACTAAACCCACCACACCATCTTTTGCATCTACACATATACATTATCATATAACACAACAATCTATTAACACTATAAAATATAAACTTTTTGAAAAGATGCTCATGTAACCATCTCAAAAGAGTATTTCATCAGCTTGGCTTTGGCGGCCACAGTATCTGTCCCCCCACTATCGCTAGGTACTCTAGATTCACCTGACTAACAGTAACGCTTGAGGCGATATTCATGTTAAGTACAACTGATATTGAGTAGAAGCCTTCGCTGAAGTTGTATAAGAACTTTGGGAAGGCTGCCCACCCAACAACAGCCACAACACCACTCCTAGACGGTGCAGTTATAACAGAGCCCGCAGACGTGAATTTAGAGCCGTCTTTCAGCGACTTTAGCGATACGCTGGCTGAGAGCCCTACCTGCTGTGCCACACCGCCGCCGGGGACGTAGACCACGAACTTATAGTAGATAGCAACAGTGTCAGTTATGTTCGGAATATATGTTATGTTGTAGAAGGTCATATTTACATATACGTTTCCCTTACCGCTAAACGACATTGGCGCAAGCGGCGATGTGCTACTGACTACTACAATCTCTTTGACCATGTTCGAATCAATATCGCTGATATCATTTACGCCTTGTGGCAATTGTATTGAAGACGGTGTATAGTTGCTCCAGCCATATGTTGACTCGCTTTCCGGTTTGCACTGGTGTCGCAAAATCGTGTTCTTGGACTTGTTATACACTAGTGCTAATGGCGTGTCCTGTGAGCTGGTTTCATATCTGTAGCCTACAACTATGCATGCCCTGTCGGATGTTATTCTGGTTGTCGCCACTAGGTTCTGCGATGTGAATGGAGCTCCAATTGGTATGGCCGATATGTACTGCTCAACCGTGTTCACAACCTGTGCTTGGTTTGCCACTTGGCTTTGGCACTCAGACTTTACGGGGAACACATTGCCTCTCGACGTAACTATGTAGTCTGGTGCGCTGCTCAGTGAGAAATTCAGGCCTCTGCCTCTGTTCAAATCCTTTTTAATCTCTGTGAACATACCATTTGTCCACTGCCTAACAATTGTTATGTCTACAGAGCCTGTGTTGTTAACTATGCACTTATAGTTGTTGGCGTCATACACAACTGATATCCTCTCGCTGTTTCTCTCAACCTCGAACTGTGCTCTCTTCGAAATGTTTGTAGACGATGACGACATTAATGCGAATGTTGCATACAGAATTGTACTTATAGCCATTAGCAACACAGCTATGGCTAGCACACCACCTATTATCTCTGCTTGTGCTTTGGATAGGATTCTAGCTCTCATAAAGCCCACTCCCCAACCTCGTAGAACTTATCGCTTACCTGCACTAAAAAGATTATCCTAGCTTTTTCCACCCCCAAGGCATTCAGCACAGCTTTGTTTACAGCCACTACGAAGGGCCTTCCCTGGCTCACATAGTTCTTCACAATGTCTTCTGGTACGTAAACAACGTTTATGTAGTCTTGCCTCGGAGGCGAGGGAAGCGGGTAATAGTCGCCGCCAAATATATAGAAAACGTTGCTTCTTCTAACAGAGTACGTAGTCATCGATGAGCTTGACTGCGGAAAGCTGACAAGCCTCTGTATATTTGGCTGAGCACTTTGTATAGCATCTATTGAGAGATCCTGCGACAGAATTGCTATAGCGTATCGCGTGTTGCCGGGCTCCACCCTGAGAACCCCTAGAAAAATATGTGTAGAATTCTCATACTCTCTATACAAAACAAGGTTGCTCTGCTCAGTGTGGAGAAGACTCTTCAAATTGTTTTCCTCAGATATCCTCATAACCTGTGGTACTACAAGAGCTGTGAGAGCTGTACCAATAACAAGAACCACCCCAACAAGTATAACAACAGATAGAATCTCGCCCTGACCCACAACACTTTTCATAATAGTCATGGAACCACTATACCTCTCAAAAGTCTACATGGACAACCGGACTAATAAAACTTTTGTATTATAGATGGAATGTGACAGAAATGTAAGTGGCGCCGGGGGCGGGATTTGAACCCGCGCGGGGAGGATTCCCCACCGGCTCTCCAGGCCGGCCCCTTAGACCACTCGGGCACCCCGGCGCGTGAAAGGCTTTTTGATGGGTTTTGTATCAAAAATTATTTTCTTCTTATCTCTATTTCTATGTATACGTTTTCTGGTACCCTTACCCTCATTATCTGTCTTATTACATGTTCGTTTGCTTCAACATCTATTATTCTCTTGTGTATTCTCAGCTCCCATTTGTCCCATACTTTGCTTCCTTCTCCATGTGGCAGTCTTGGTACTGGCACGACGAGTCTCTTTACTGGTAGTGGTACTGGCCCTTTTATCTTTACGCCTGCCTTCTTTGCAATGTCAACTATTTGCGAAACTACATAGTTTAGGTTATTGGAGTCTGTGCTCCAAAGCCTTATTCTAACCATTGATGACATTGCGTCTTCAGTCCTTCTCTATGCTTTTGGAGCTGGCTTAATATCCATTACTATTCCTATTCCAACTGTTTTGCCCATGTCTCTCATTGCAAATCTTCCGAGCTGTGGGAAGTCACTGTACTTCTCTATGACCATCGGCTTGAGAGGCTTGAATCTGACTATCGCTATATCTCCTTGTTTGATGAATGGCGGGTTCTTCTCTGTTGGCTGGCCTGTTCTTGGGTCTAGTTTAGCAACTATCTCAACTATTCTACATGGCACGCTAGCAGTGTGTGCATGGATTACTGGTGTGTAGCCTGGTGCTATGGCTGTTGGGTGCCAGACTATCATAACCCTAGCAGTGAATTCGTCGACAACTGTTGGTGGATTTGTTGGATGGCCTGCAACATCTCCTCTCTTAACCTGTTCTTTTGAAATGCCCCTCACGTTGAATCCTATGTTGTCTCCTGGCAATGCCTTTTCTAGCCTCTGATGATGCATCTCTATAGTTCTCACTTCGCCAGACACATTGGGAGGCATAAAGACTACTGTGTCACCAACCTTTAGAACCCCTGTCTCAACCCTGCCAACAGGAACTGTGCCAACACCAGATATTACGAACACCTCTGATATTGGTATTCTCAGTGGCTTGTCGATAGGCTTTGGAGGCTCCTTTACAGCATTTAGAGCATCCAGAAGTGTTTTAGCACCGTTGACACCATATTTCTTCTTCAGCTCTGCAATCTTCTGGTCGTTCCACCAAGGCATGTTTGTGCTAGGCTTGACAACATTGTCTCCAACCCAGCCTGATACTGGGACAAATGTAACTGTATCTAGTTTGTATCCTATGGATCTGAGGAACTTTGTCAAAAGCTCTACAATCTCTATAAACCTTTTCTCTGAGTATGGAGGCTCTGTGGTATCCATCTTTGTTATAGCTATTATGAGCTGATCTATACCCATGGTTCTAGCCAGTAGAATGTGCTCTCTGGTCTGGCCCTCTGGGCTCATACCAGCCTCTAACTCACCTTTCTTTGCAGAGACCACCAGTACAGCGACATCAGCTTGGCTTGCACCAGTAATCATGTTCTTTACAAAGTCTCTGTGGCCAGGTGCATCAATTATTGTGTAGTAGTAATTGCTGGTCTCGAACTTTCTGTATGCAAGGGATATTGTTAATCCTCTTTCTCTCTCCTCTTTTAATCTGTCTAGTAGCCACGCATATTTCTCGCTTTCTTTACCAGCCTTTATGGCGGCTTCGACAGTTTCTTTCCATGTTTTCTCATCTATTGCACCAATCTCTACCAGTAGTCTGCCAACTAGCGTGCTTTTTCCATGGTCCACATGACCTATTATAACTAGATTTAGATGTGGTTTTGTGCTCATATTCCAAACCCTCTCATCGATACTCTTCTAAGAAACAAAAAGTGAGCAGGTAGAACTTATAAGTGTATAGTTGCATCGCATCAAATGAAAAACCAGTTCTCTACCTAGAGCTCAGAGCTATACGCTCTATCTCCTCTTTTCTTTGTATAGCATAACTCTTGCTATCATTAGCTGCTGCCGCAATTATTTCATCCGCTAAACACTCCTCAATAGGCTTGATAGACCTAAACGAGCAGTTATATGCTCCTTCAGTCAAATGCCTTATAGCTAGGTCTACTCTCCTCATTGGAGCAACATCCACTGCAACATGATATACTATACCTCCATACATGATCCTAGTTGTCTCCTCTCTGGGAGCAGCATTCTCTACTGCTCTAACAAGAACTTGTATTGGGTTTTCCCCTGTTCTTGCATGGATAATTTCAAATGCATGTTTAACAATGTTAAATGCCAAATGTTTTTTACCAGTATTCTTCATTTTTCTCATAAGCCTATTGATGAGCCTTTCTACAATTGGTACCTCAGCCTTGCCAAATCTTCTATGAGCGTGCTTGCCAGCTGAATGAGGTACAACAACAGGTTTTAACGATATATATTTCTTGAGACTGGGGTCAAGAACAACTACATCTTTGTAGCTCCATTTGCCAAAGAGCTTTAGATTATCTAGATCAGCAACAATTTCAGACAACTTTGCTTGCAACTCGCCAGACGACATATACATTACCTCAGAGGCTTTTGCTTCTTACCCTTCAACAACTCCGTTAAAGCAACACCATTTACTGCAATAACCTTGTACTTGACACCTGGCAGATCGCCCATAGACTTGCCTCTTGTGCCACCGATACCAGCAATTATAACTTCGTCATGTTCTTCTATGAAGTTTAGACCGCCATCATAAGGTACAAAGGCTGTTACAACCTTGCCATTCTTAACAATCTGCACACGAACACATTTCCTAACAGCTGCATTTGGTTGTCTAGCCTCGACACCAACCTTCTCAAGAACTATTCCCCTAGCCATTGGAGCTCCCTCCAATGGGTCGTACTTCTCCTTCAGCTTTAGCATACGTATTCTAAAGTCTCTCTGAGACCATCTAAACTTCAATCTCCTTAACTTTAGCTTTCTTGCTGCATAGAGCCCGTAAGCGCCTTTTTTACCCGGCAAGCACCCTCCCCCCGAAAATGCATCAGCTTATTCTCTAGGTATTTTGGCATATCTAAGCTTAAAAACTTATAACATGGTTTTCTATGCAATCACAACGTTGTCTATGTTATAATATCTCTTCATAAGTATCCTAGCCCTTGTAACATTTCTTCCATTCTTACCTATGGCAACTCCTTTATCCTTTGGATCGACATATACATAGAGAGTCTTCCTATCTGATCCTTCAATAAGTTGGACTCTATACACCCTCGCTGGTATGAAAATGTTTTTAGCGAAATCCTCTAAGTTATCGGCCCATCCAACAACATCTATACCTCTTCCAAACAGCTTTGACAAGTACTTAACATTGTAGCCTTTCTTACCTACAGCCAATCCAACCTTATCACTATCAACAATAAATATTATCGAGTTGAGCTCATCACTAACAACGCAATCTCTTGGTGTAACACCTGTAACATCCTGGAATATTGTCATATAGCGCATTTCCTCCATAGTTAGTTTAACATTGAACTGAGGCTTAATGTCGTTGACTTTTGTTGCCATGGCTATACTCACCTAGTTGCAGATCCTACAAAAGATCTTAGTGCCTCCTCCGATACTTGACCAGTATCAATTATGCCCAAGGTCGATACTGAAAATGGCTTGCCAAGTAATGCACCTAGATCTCTATTTGTGCCTGGATACACTATGACTTCAATGTTTGATAGCTTTGCATAGTACTCTAAATCATTCTTCATAGCCTCTGGGATATTTGATGTTATTACAACAAATTTTAGCCTCCCCATCTTCACATTCTTTAGCGTCTCTTTGAATCCTACTACAATCTTCCCTGTTCTTGCTACAAATCTAAGTATGTTATCTAGAGATTGCTGAGCTGACATCCTGGTTTATTCACCCCTCTGTCTTCATATAGGGATTAAAAACAATTCCAACTTTAGATGTGCCCACAGGTATGTAGTTACCCACAATAACGTTTTCTGTTATGCCCGTCACCTTATCTATTTCACCTCTTACAGCTGAGTTGACAAGGTTTTTAACTGTTACTTCAAATGCTGCTTTTGCAAGTGGGCTATCCTTTATAGCCATAACACCGTGTCTACCTATCTGCTTGACTGTTCCTGTTCTAGTCATCATATCAGCTACTAGCATAATATGTCTTATGTCTACCTCGAGCCCCTGTTCCTCGAGAACATTCATTATCTCTTCTATGAGAAGTGCCCTTGCCGCCTCTATTCCTAAGACATCCTCAACCTCTTTAACATTGTTCGTTCTGATTCTCCTATAATCAATTTCCTCTATCTGCATAAGCTCACTTAGATTACTACCTTCACACACTAGAACATATTCATCTCCTCTTCTCTGAATAATAACCTTATTTATCCCCTTGACACCTTTAATTTTTAGACCCAGTATCTTCTCTCTCAGCCTCTCAACCTTTGTTGGGTCTATGGGCTCCTCAAACTGGATTATAACTTCATATGGGTTTTCCTCACTTCTAATTACCCTAGCCTTTTTCATAGATTTTTGCACTACCCTGATAACATCTTCTACTTCAACCCCCTTATCCTCAAGCATATCCCTATCGAGAAGAATGTTTATAGAGTTATTGAAGAAATCGACATCGATACGGAGGGCAACATTTACAACTCTCGTCATCTCAATCTTTCTTGCAACCTCAATTGCCTTCTCCCTACTATTCTTATACTCTGGCTTAAGATATACATATGTTAATGGTGTTGAAGGTGTTTTCTTAGCGTCTACAAGCTCTATAAGCCTTGGCAACCCTAGTGTAACATTTAACTCTCTTACACCCGCATAGTGGAATGTTCTTAGAGTCATTTGGGTGCTTGGCTCACCAATACTCTGAGCAGCCACCATTCCCACAGGCTCGCCAGGATCAATGCTGTTCTCCTCGATCTCTTTCTCCACCTCACTTATGATTTTATTCAGCTGTTCCTCAGAAATACTATACTTCGTCACAACAGCCTTCAGCTCCTCTATAATAGATCTTGGGATTCGCCCGTCCAGCTTCTTCTCTATAAGATCATAAGCATTAGAACTCCTAGCATCTGAACCACTTGGCAGCGTCATTAAATTTCACCCAAGACCCTTTCAACAATTCTCTCAACATTAACTACCTTACCATGTGGAGCCTTTGAGGGATCTGCCATATCCTCACCATAAGCGAACTGTATTATAGATCCAGAAGAATCTCTAACTGTATTGTCATAGGCAATATGAAGATCCATCAGCGCGTTAACCAACCTGCGCTGCATATAACCACTCTGTGATGTTCTTACAGCAGTGTCTACTAGACCCTCTCTACCACCTGCAGCATGCATAAACATTTCTGTAACCGACAAACCTCTAAAGAAGCTATTCACAACAAATCCTCTTGCAATAGCACCCAAATCATCATGTTTGAAGTGTGGCAATGGTCTACCCATATATCCACGCCATATCCTCTCACCACGCACCGTCATTTGGCCTAGTGTAGCAGCCATTTGTGTTAGATTCAATACATTTCCTCTTGCACCTGTTCTTGCCATAATAAACGCATAGTTAAACGGGTTGAGCGATGATACCGCTACCTCACCTGCCTTATCCCTTGCCTCTGCAAGAACCTCCAAAACCTTTATTTCTAAGCTCTCCTCCAATGATCTTCCAGGAACAACCTCAAGTGTTCCCCTAGAGTACTGCTCAACAAGGTTTCTCACCCTCTCAAACGCCTCGCTTAACAAGTTCAGGATCTGTCTCTGCGCATCCTCGCTTATTGCTACATCGTCCAGCCTTAATGTGAAGCCCTTTAACTCCAACACTTTTATAAACAATCTGAAAATCTTATCCATAAACGTAGCTGCGACTTCGGCACCATACTCCTTGGCAAGCCAGTACAAAACGCTATCCTGTTGCTCAGCACCAATGGTCTTCTTGTCTAAGACTCCTAACAAAAGCTTGCCATGTCTAATAACTACGTATGAGTCCCAGAAACAGTTGATGTCATCACATCTTAGGGAGCCAGATGAGATGTTTGCTTTTCCATGGAAGTTAAAGTCCTCTGGCAGAAACATGCTCACAATCTGTTTCCCTGTCCACAGCTTTTTCGGCGATAAAATTGCAGGTTCTGGAGGCTCTTTCACAACACCGGCTGCTGCCAAGAGCTCTATAACCTCTTCTTTCTCAAGCAATGTAGACTTTATTGTGAGAACATAGGAGCCACTTATGTAGTCTTGTATAGCCCCTATTATAACACCTCCATATCTAGGTGTGAGAATGTGGTTCTGAACCTTTAGCAGGGTTCTTGCCTCAGCTCTCGCATCCTCTGTTTGGGGTACATGCAAATTCATTTCATCTCCATCAAAATCAGCGTTATAAGGTGGGCAAACAGATAAGTGTAATCTGAATGTCCTACCTGGTAAGACCTTCACCACGTGGCCCATCATAGACATTCTGTGGAGCGATGGCTGTCTATTAAACAATACTATATCGCCATCCTTAAGATGTCTCTCAACAATGTATCCAGGAGCAAGAGACTCTGCAACGCTTTTCCTATCCCTCACATATCTCAAATCAATTCTCCTACCATCTGGTGTTACAACATAGTTTGCACCAGGCCATTTGAACGGCCCATTAATCACATATCTCCTTAGCTCATCAATGTTCCACTCATTAACTCTCTCAGGCACGGTCAAAATTTTTGCAACATCTATGGGGACGCCGACCTCGTTTATGCTTAGGTATGGGTCTGGGCTAATCACGGTTCTAGCTGAGTAATCTACCCTCTTGCCTGATAGGTTACCTCTGAACCTACCCTCCTTTCCCCTCAGTCTCTGCGCCAATGTCTTGAGAGGTCTTCCAGATCTATGCTTAGCTGGGGGTATGCCAGGAACCTCATTATCTAAATATGTTGTGACATGATATTGGAGCAGCTCCCAAAGATCATCAATTATGATCTCTGGTGCTCCAGATGCAATGTGTTCCCTTAGCCTCTCATTGGTTCTAACAATATCCACTAGCTTATGCGTTAAATCGTCTTCTGATCTAATACCTGTTTCAATTAGTATCGAAGGCCTAATAGATGTTGGTGGAACTGGAAAAGCTGTAAACACCATCCACTCTGGCCTCGCATCCCTAGGGTCATAACCCAGTAGCTCCAAATCTTCATTTGGTATAGCCTCTAACCTCTTCCTAACCTCTCTAGCATTGAGTCTTATAGTATCCTTTGAATCAGGATACTGCTCTATAAATGTTGTGGGCTTCTCAAGCTTTATCTTTGGCTGTTTAGCCCCGCAATACGGACAAACATTTGCCTTCATTGCCTGCCTCTTGATGTACTCTGTGAAGAGCTTTGCTAGATAGGGATACCTCTCCTTAAGTCTAGTAAGATACTTTCTATACCTTTCAAATGCCTGTGGCGAAATTTTTAGCCTGCCACACTTTGAGCACGTTGCTTTAAGCAACTCGTGTATATGCTTAACAAACAAGACATTTATTATAGGAACTGCCAGCTCTATATGACCGAAATGACCTGGACACCCCTTTATAGTGTTGCCACATACCGGGCACACTTGCCCAGGCTCTATGGCACCTAGCCTATAATCCATAACCGAATGCGCTCTAGGTGTTCCATCCTCTTCATAAGTCTCGGGAGATGTTATTTGAACAACAGACATTTTTCTTATCTCATCTGGAGATAGAATACCAAACTTTATTCCTGAGATAATCTTCTCTTCACTCACATACATTCACCTCATGCAACGTATTTCTCATGTTTATCTGATAAAATTAGCCTTGGCTTAATCCCCATGCTCATCATCTCTTGGATTAACAGCTTAAACGCATATGGAACTACCACTGGGTGTAATACACCTTTATCGCCATGTATTGGGCATTCATAGACCTCTCTTTTCTTATTGTACCATCCAATAAAACCGCAGAGCTCACAAACATAGATGACTGTTTTGTCTGAGCTCTCAAGCATTCTCTCTCTCAATAATGCTGAAGCTCCGTGACCAATTATCGCATCTCTCTCCATTTCGCCGAATCTCAGCCCACCCTCTCTTGCCCTACCTTCTGTGGGCTGCCTAGTCAAAAGCTGTACAGGTCCCTTTGGCCTTGCATGTATCTTGTCTGCGACCATGTGATGAAGCTTCTGGTAATAGACTATTCCAATGAATATTGGGTTCCCTACAAACTCTCCTGTTCTACCATCATACATGGGCTCTGTTCCATCCATTGGATAGCCAAACACAAATAGCTGCTTCTTCAAATCCTCTATGTTTTCCTCGTAAAATGGCGTGCCATCAACAAACCTACCTCTCAGCGCGGCTACCTTCCCAGCTATACTCTCCATAAGTTGGCCCAGGGTCATTCTAGATGGTAGTGCATGTGGATTGATTATTATATCTGGTGTTATCCCATCTACTGTAAATGGCATGTCATATTGCGGTATTAGAGCCCCTATAACACCTTTCTGACCATGTCTGGAAGCAAACTTATCTCCTATTTCAGGTATTCTGAGGTCTCTTACCTTCACCTTCACTATCCTATGTCCTTCAGCTGACGTTGATATGAATACAGTGTCAACCCACCCAACTTCTCCATGTCTGACAGTTGCGGAGGAGTCCTTTCTTCTCTGGGCTAGAATTCCATAGCCTCTAAACTCTTCTACAAATCTTGGTGGACTTGTCTTCCCTATAACCGCTTCACCTCCCCTAACCATTGCCTCGACCTTTGCTATTCCATCTTCTTCAAGTTTTGTATATGCCTCCTTGCCCCGATAACCTATAACCTTTGTATCTGGGATTTCGATCCTATCCTCTTGGCCACCTGGATACTTAAGCTCCTCAGTCGAGTACAACCTGAAAAAGTTCGACCTTGCCAGCCCTCTATCTACAGACGATTTATTCATTATTAACGCGTCCTCCATATTGTATCCTGTATAGCTCATTACAGCCACAATCATGTTTTGGCCAGATGGCCTATCGTTGTACCCTATTATTGAGAGGGCTCTTGTTTGAACAAGCGGTACTTGCGGATAGTGCAATATATGTGATCTTGTATCAACTCTTAGTAGGAAGTTGGCCATGTAAAAGCCTAGGGCTTGTTTAGCCATAGCCGATTGATATGCGTTTCTAGGGGATTGGTTATGCTCAGCATATGGTATCGTAGATGCTGAGACACCCATTATCGCAGGAGGCCATATCTCGACATGTGTTGTCTCCTCTGTTATATCCTCTGGATTGATTGCTATCAGTGCATTCTCCTCCTCTTCTGGATCTAATAGCTCAACGACTCCCTCCTTCAACAAAATTTCGAAAGGCTCTCCATTTCTGATCCTTTCTATATGCTCTTTCGAGATTTTCAACTTTCCATTCTCAACTATGAGAAGTGGTCTAAGCATTCTACCAGAATCACAATTGACGTAAACCTCGTTTATGTATCGAGTCTTATACTGTGCTACATTAACTTCATAACTTATTTTTCCAGCTCTTCTCAACCCCCTAATAGTCTTAACGAACGCCTCTCCATCAGCAACATAGCCTACTAATGTTCCATTTAAATAAACCTTGCTCCACCTAGACACAACCTCATAGTCTAGCTCATTGTTTCTAAGCTTATTGAAAACCTCTGTAAGTGGCATCAGCCCTAGTGAATACAGTGTATTCAGCACCTCTTCTTCAGGTACACCAACAGATATTGTAACCATTAATGCAAGGTTTTTAACAAGCCCACAGTTAGGTCCTTCTGGTGTCTCAAAGGGACATAATCTCCCAAACTGTGTCCCATGAAGATCTCTAGCTTCGAAGTGTGGCTGGCTTCTACTTAATGGTGAGATGACTCTTCTCATATGGCTTAGTGATGACAACCAGTTTGTTCTGTCTATTATCTGGCTTACGCCTGTTCTCCCACCAATCCATGTACCAGTTGCCATGGCATGTCTGATTCTCTCTGTAATAATGTCGCTTCTAACATACAGCCCTATATTCACCCTCCTCTCCTTAACCTTTGCTCTCTCAACTTGGTACCTTAGATCTCTTAGAAACGCCTTGAAAGCAACTCTAAATAGAAGTGCTAGCATATCTCCAGCAAGCCTTATCCTCTTGTTAGCATAATGATCCTTGTCATCAGCAGGTCTTCTCCCCAAGACAAACTCTATTAGTTTACATGCCATTTGTCCTAGGAAAAGAGCTTTTCTTAGTCTATCCTCAGGTCTGGTTCCCAGATGAGGAAGGAAATAGTGATCGAGTATATACTTGGCTCTCTCAATTCTACTTTCCCTCACCTGTCCTATTGCAACCCTCGAACCTATGTAGTCTAAAGCATCGTCAACCGTTGCAATATCACTTGCTTGAACAAACGATGAAAACAACTCTTTCTGTATATCTGGATCAGGAGATACAGCTAACGCAATGTCTCTGTCAGTCTCCATGCCAAGCGCTCGCATTAATACTACAAACGGTATTTTTCCTGGAACCGCCGGGAATGAGATGTGCAGAGTGCCATCTCTATGCCTATCAAGAATTACAGGCACCCTAAAGCCTGTTATAGAAGATATTACCTTTGCAGTGTGGGTAACGTTTAGTCCCTCCTGACCATAGTCAACTATCACCCTATTTGGTGCTAGATCCTCTTGAGCAACAATTATCCTTTCTGTGCCATCTATTATAAAATAACCCCCAGGATCTCTTGGATCCTCACCTATCTTGATAAGATCTTCTTCACTAAGCCTCGCTACCGGGTCTTTACTTGACTTGACCATGAGAGGAACTTCTCCTACCATAACCTCGACTGGTGTTCCAGCAACATTGTTTTCTATAGGAACTATTGTTATGTGTATGGGTATTGCATATGTAAGATCTCTGTGTCTACATTCCATAGGTGTTATATTTCTATTTATACTACCATCAACTTCTCTTACTTGTGGTTCGCCTAGTCTAAAATCCTTTATGATGAGTTTATAGCCTGGAATAGAGGTCTCTATGACCGGCTCCTCCATTATAATTTCTCTTAATGTCCTCTCTAAAAATGTGTTATAGGATTCTATGTGATGCTTTGTAATGCCCTTCTCCTTTATAAAAGCCTCTATTATAGTCCATCTATCATTGGATGAAAGAATTTTTGATTGTGGATGTGGCTGTGGTATCGGACCCAGCGAGGCATGAACACTGCTCTTATCTAATATGGATATACTGCTCATGTGGGTCTACCCAGGAACAACATATCTATAAGCAATTATTTCGCCAGCTGTTGGACTTCTCCTATATATCCTTACTATATCCCCAGGCTTAGCACCAATAGCTCTTGCCACAGGGTCGCTTGCCCGAAGCCAAGGCAACTGCTCTGGCTTGATACCATATCTCCGCAGTATCTCTACACCTTCTTCAACACTTAAAACCTCATGCTTTGGCACAAGCTCGTGCTCCAAAACCTTGCTTAGGTCTTGCAAAGATCTTTTTCCAGGCATTAATCACACCAAAAACAGTATAAAAGCATAGTGTGAGATAGATTACTTCAGAATACTGCTTATAAGCTCAACTCTGGAAAAGAAGCATATAAACCTTTTAAACACAGCACTACATAGGTTACATCTCGAAGATTCGAGAGGGCCCGTAGCTCAGCTAGGTAGAGCGGCGGGCTTTTAACCCGTAGGTCCCGGGTTCAAATCCCGGCGGGCCCGCCACATATGAACATCATCTGCATCATTCTGACCACCTCGAATGGATGATGTTAGGAAAGCTCTGTAACACCGAAGAACAATCACAAGACTTACTATACTACGAGGTTGTGCTCGACATCTAGAAGCTAGATTTAGGCATTCAGGATATATTGAGGTGCCTAGCACAAAGCAACTAGGGAGCTTGTATCCCAAAAGATTTATAAAGCTTGCTTGGTGTAAGCACCATCTTGGGGAATGAGTAATGTCTATGAAGATGGCCTTACTAATAGTCTTGCTAGCTATAGTTGCTTTAGGCCTATACCTATTTTACCTCAGGTTCACCAACTATGGCACCCTTGTAATTAAGATTGTGGATCCCCCGCGTGAATGGGGTGAGGCAACACATGTGTATATACGCTATAGCGAAATTGCGGTCCATAGAGCGGATGTTGGAAACGAATCCGGGTGGTATGAGGTTGCCACGGGCAGTGAAATAGATCTTGCGGATGTTGTAAATGTGAGTAGGGTCGTAGGGAAAGCAAGTCTTCCAGCAGGTAAATACAATCTTATTAGATTTAGGATTCTTCAAGCAGTAGTTACAATAGCTAACAAAAACTATAGCGCAGAAGTGCCACCAGGTGAAATAACTGTTGTGATAATTGGGGGAGGTGTAGAGATTCAACCAAGCAAAACGACTTACTTAGTAATAGATGTGAATACAAAGGTTGTAGGCTCTAGAGAAACAGGGTTCAAAATAGTTCCAGCAGCAACGGCGTATCCAGAGGAGTAAACAAACAATAAACAATCTCCATCGCTTACCAAGTATTTAGAGGTATTCAAAAGTATTTAAATCTATCGTTAAATCTGCAACAGCCTGTCTGAGAGCTCTAGGTAACAGGCTTTAACAGTGCTTTTGTATACAGAGAATCTCATCAGCGCTTTCTTTGCTAGGCGACTTGCCAAGTAGAAGATGTTGCGTTTAAATCCTGGTCTGCTACATCAAGAGTTTGTCATTTATTGGATTGGAGCTAGCTTGTTACAAAATGAGAGGTCATGGTGTTGATATACCCTATAATCATTTTATATATAGTGCATACTTGTATATAAACAAGTATATAAACAAGGTTTTAATATTGAAAAATCTCAACCAGATCTCGCATTAATAAATATTGTAGGATGGTGAACAATGTCACTAGTTGAGACAAGTATGTGGCTTGGATTGGTCTCAGGAGTAATAGGTGTTTTGTATGTTATTGGCTTGATACTGTATATAACAAGGCATAAAATTTTGGAGGACGATGAAAAAAGCAAGAGAGCTGCTCAGATACATGGTTATATAAAGAGTGCCTCTATTGCCTATATAAAGGCTCAGTACACTGTAATACTCTCTATAATCTCGATAGTGTCGATAATTTTGATAGTTGTGGGGATAGTTACCGGCAGTAGTTTAGTGCTGTGGACTGGTGTAGCATATCTCCTTGGAGGGTTGAGCTCTGCAACAGTTAGCATTGTCGGCATGCTCATGGGTGTTCTCAGCAATATTAGGGTTTTAAACACGCTTACTAGAAGGGGACTAAAAGATGCACTAGCATTGGCATTTAGAGGGGGGTCTGTAACAGGTTTTCTAGTTGGTGGAATAGGTCTCTTAGGCACAGCAGGACTTTTCATAGCACTAGGCGGTTTTTCAAACCCTGTAGACGTTACTCAGATACTGCTGGGCTACGCCTTCGGCGCTAGCACGGCAGCGCTCTTTGCTAGAGTTGGCGGAGGCATATATACCAAGGCTGCTGATGTTGGTGCAGACCTTGTTGGCAAGGTTGAGGTTGGGATACCAGAAGATGACCCTAGGAACCCAGGTGTTATTGCAGACAATGTTGGTGATAATGTTGGTGACTGTGCTGGAATGGGTGCAGACCTATTCGAATCATATGTAGAGGGCATGATAGCGCCAATGGCTATAGCGGCTGTGCTTGGAAATCTTGATTTAGTGGCATACCCAGTTCTATTTAGCGCAACAGCTCTTCTAGCATCAATAGTAATAGCACAATTCGTCTCAATATCACCATTCAAACAGCCCGGAAGAACGTTGACAACAACATCTATTCTATCTATAGTTGGTGCAGCTGTGATAAACGGTATAATCACCTATGCTTTAGCACCATCTATTTCACCAGCATTCATAGTGGGGGTGCTGGGGCTAGTCGCTGGTGCTATAGTTGGGTTCACCTCAGACTACTTCACCTCGCCAATGTACAGACCGGTCAAAATCGTTGCTCAAAACTCGCAGTTCGGGCCAGCGCTAACAATTCTAAGTGGCTTATCCATGGGGTTCTACAGCACATTCATACCTAGCGTTGCAATAGCGTTAGCAGCCGTAGGATCCTACGCCATAGGCTCTGCACTAAGCACATCAGAAAAGCTGTTGGCAGGAATATACTCAGCTGCGCTAGCTGGAACAGGGATGCTTGCCACAGCCCCAATAGTTGTCGCAGCTGATGCATATGGCCCGATAGTTGACAATACAGCAGGCCTAGCTGAGCAAGCAGGCTATGAAGAAGATGTGAGGTCACTTGCAGACATGCTTGACTCTGCTGGAAACACCATGAAATCTATATCAAAGGGATATGCAATAGGCTCCGCAGCTCTAACAGCACTAGCATTACTCTTCAGTTTTGCAAGCGTCTTATCGAGTAGAAGTGGTCTTAGAGTAGACACCGTCATGCAAATGATATTCAATGCCGGGCATCCAGAATATGGAGCATACTTCATAGGAGGGATAATAATAGGCGTTGTAGCAGTAGCTCTATTCGTTGCAATGGTTATACAAGCCGTTACAGCAGCTGCTGGAAAGCTTGTCGATGAGATTAGAAGACAGTTTAGAGAGAAGCCAGGCATTCTAGAATGGAAGGAGAGACCAGACTATGAAAGAGCGGTACAGATAGTCACATTCTATGCTTTGAGAAGGTTAATAGCGCCAGGGTTGCTAGCAATAATAATGCCGATAATCATAGCCTTGGTAGGGCCGGCAAGCGGTGATATGTGGAAGGGAGCGGCAATACTTGGAGGATTATTAACTGGTTCTATAGGCTCTGGACTACTGCTTGGCCTATTCCAAGGAAACGTCGGAAACACCTGGGACAACGCAAAGAAGTTCATAGAGACAGGAAACTTCGGAGGAAAGGGAACAGAGACGCATAAAGCAGCAGTTGTAGGAGATACTGTTGGAGACCCGCTAAAAGATGCTGCTGGACCAGCAATAAACATTATGATCAAAGTAATGGCGGTGTCATCATCAGTAATAATACCGCTAATACTATTCGGCTTATAAAATTATAAAGCAATTTTTTTTGATAGCACAACAATTTTGTTGTAATCCAACCTTTCTTTTTAAGTCTTCTACCATCTAAGATATAATGCAATTTCTGATTAGACAATCCAACATACTTTATGCAACCAATTCCATCGCAAAATTCAAAATTATGTTTTGGTGGACCGGCCGGGATTCGAACCCGGGACCTCTCGGGTGCGAACCGAGCGCTCTTCCAGCTGAGCTACCGGCCCAGCTTGTTTACCAAAAACATAAATATTTTGTAGTTGCCAGCTTAAAAAGCTGTTTTCAACTATTTAATTATATTAACAGATTATTTATTTTTTATATGCAAAGCTTGTGTAGCGTGATTGAGGATTATGAGTGAAGCTGTGAATGATTTGCTTGACAAGATTTTTGTGAATACGCTTAGATCTACTGTATTTGTTAATAGAGATGTTCTGAGACCAGAGTATATACCTGACGAACTTCCTCATAGAGAAGAGCAAATAGCTAAGCTGGGTTCGATAATTGCACCAGCATTGAAGGGTTCCAAGCCTAGCAATGTGTTTATCTATGGGCTGACAGGCACGGGCAAAACTGCTGTGACTAAATATGTTTTGAAGAGGTTGTATGGGAAGTCCATTGAGCTTGGCGTAGACATCATTCCATGCTATGTCAACACTAGACAAGATGACACAACATATAGGGTTGTAGTTAAGCTTGCTGAATGCATAGGATTGAAGTTGCCATTCACTGGAATATCTACTGCAGAAGCATATAGAAGATTTCTAAAGGTTTTGGATTCTAGGTCATCTATAATGATTGCTGTACTCGATGAAATTGATTTCTTGATAAAGAGAAGCGGTGATGAGATACTATATAGATTGACCAGAAGCAGCGACGAGCTGGCCAACTCAAAAATAGCTATAATTGGAATAACAAATGATTTGAAGCTAGTTGAAGACATTGACCCGAGGGTTAGAAGTAGCCTAGGCGAAGTAGAACTTGTTTTTCCGCCTTACAACGCAATGCAATTAGAAGACATACTTACCAGGCGAGCAAAAATAGCATTCAAACAAGATGCTATAGACAAATCTGTTATCAGTCTATGCGCAGCATTGGCTGCCAGAGAACATGGAGATGCTAGAAGAGCTCTTGATCTACTGAGAGTTGCTGGAGAGATAGCTGAGAGAGAAGGAAGTGAAAAGGTTTTGGCGGAGCATGTATATAAGGCTCTAAGAGAAATAGAGGTTGATAGAGCAGGCGAGGTCATATCAACTATGCCTTTGCACAGCAAGCTTGTCCTGCTAGCAATTCTAAACCTTACGAAAGCTAGCGATGGAAAAACAACAACAGGAGAGGTGTATACGCACTACAAGTCCTTATGCACAAAAATAGGGATTGAAAGTGTCACACAGAGAAGGGTTAGCGATATTCTAAGCGAATTAGATATGACAGGCATAATAACGGCTAGGGTCATAAGTAGAGGAAGATATGGCAAAACAAGAGTTATATCCTTAGCGGTCCCAGAAGAAGTTGTAGTAAAAGCACTCAGTGAAGATCCATATGTATCACAGTTGCTTTCTGGGAATAGATGATGGCTATTTTAACGTCCTTTATAAGAGACTAGAGCCAAAAAGAAAAACATTTCTAGTTGGCGTTCTAACATGCAACCATAAAATAATTGATGTTCTCCTAAATTATATAACAATAGATTCACTAGATGGAACCCGAAGAGCCATAGAAATAGTTGAAAATGCTACTTCCAGATATGAAATTGATGCAATATTTCTGGATGGTATAACATACGCAGGATTTAATATTGTTGACCCATTTAGGATTTACAATATATACTCCATTCCAGTAGTAACTATGTTTAGACATCCTCTTAATCTAGAGAAAATTTATTTTGCATTGAAAAAGCATTTTATTGATTATACATATAGGTTTTCAGTCATAGAGCGTGCTTATCTATACTCCAACACTGTAAAGGTTGGGGAAACAACTTTGAGATATTACTCCATTGGTTTACCAATAAGTTTGGCGGAGACAATTCTTAAAAAAATGTGTAAATATTATTCCTATCCATACCCTCTTCACGTAGCAGACAGAATTGCGTCATTGCTTGGTAGATTATATTTCAAGGAATTTGATTGACGAAAAACTATTTAGAGATTATAACCAACTTTCTAAGTATTTCCTCTGCTCATCTGTTAACACATCTATTTCTATGCCCATGGACCGTAGCTTTAGCTCTGCAACTCTCCGATCTATTTCTAATGGCACATTATAGACCTTTTTCTCTAAAACTTCTCTATTCTTAACAATGTATCTAGCTGCCAGAGCTTGGTTCGCAAAACTCATATCCATAACCTCACTTGAGTGCCCCTCTGCACAAACAAGGTTCACAAGCCTCCCTCTTCCGAGAATATAAAGTCTTTTCCTGTTATATAGCATATACTCCGTCACGCAATCTCTAATTTCTCTTTTTGAAATAGCCATTGACTCTAAGTCTTTTACGCTGACCTCCACATCAAAGTGACCAGCGTTTGCCAGTATTGCCCCATCTTTCATTTTCTCAAAATGGGTTTTTGTTATAACATTAATGTTTCCGGTAGCAGTTATAAATACATCACCTATTTCAGCAGCTTCATCCATTTTCATAACCTCGAACCCATCCATAACAGCTTCTAGAGCTCTAATGGGGTCGACTTCTGCCACTATTACCCTTGCTCCCATTCCCCTGGCTTTCCATGCAATACCTCTTCCAACCCAGCCATAACCAGCAACAACAACTATTTTACCAGCTATGAGAATGTTCGTAGCTCTTAGTATACCATCAATTGTGCTTTGACCAGTTCCATACCTATTATCGAACATGAATTTCGTCAACGCGTTGTTAACTGCTATCACAGGGTACTTCAGAATCCCTTGCTTCTCCATGGCCTTTAGCCTAAGAACTCCTGTTGTAGTTTCTTCGGTGCCTCCAAACACCTTCTTTGCAATTTCTTGGGCAGTACTATGAAGATATGCATGCAGATCCCCGCCATCATCAATTACTATCTGTGGCTCTGCACTAGCAACAGTTTTTATTGCGCCAAAGTACTCTTCCTCTGTTTCACCTCTCCAAGCATATACATGAACGCCCTCAGAGGCTAGCGCAGCTGCAACATCGTCCTGTGTAGAGAGGGGGTTGCTGGCGGCAAGCCAGACCTCTGCACCCCCGGCCATTAATGTCTCAGCCAAAACTGCTGTCTCCTTGGTCACATGCAGAACAGCAGCGATCCTTATACCATCTAAAGGCTTTTCTCTACTAAACTCATCTGCAATAATCCTTAAAACAGGCATATGCATACGAGCCCATTCAATCTGCTTTCTACCCTTCTCAGCAAGACTCATATCCTTTACTTTATAGCTCACAGACTTGCACCTCAACAGCTTCAGTATCTTATCTTTCGCCTTAAGTATTTAAGTTAAACGTCTCCACAGATGAAACTCATATAGCTTAGATCCATAGAGATAAAAACAGCTTCGCGATTGCTGACTTTCAATTTTGCATTTGCAAATGAATTTAGAAATATGTAAAAATAAATATTGAGCTAAAGACTATTTTTATTGAAGAACGGCATACTCTTGATTTATAAAAAAATACAGAGAATGTTTATCCAAAGGCGATGTTAATATGTTGAGTTATGGAACCCTATGCAAGGTAGTTATAGTGCTAGCTGGGTTACCAGGTGCTGGAAAAAGCGTTGTAGCTAATGTAGCTAGGGAACTAGGTTTGCCAGTAGTATCCCTAGGTGATGTAGTAAGAGAGGAGGTTGCGCAAAGAGGGTTGGAACCAACCTTAGAGAATATACTTAATATTGCAAATGAATTGAGAAGAAAATTCGGAAAAGATGCTATTGCAAAACTTGCTTTAGATAGAATAGCTCGTGCATGCAGTTCTAGCTGTATAGTCATAGTAGATGGTGTCAGAAGCTTAGACGAAATTGAAACCATAGGCAAGCAAGTCGATAAAAAAGTTTTTATCTTAGCTATCCACTCATCGCAGAAAACGAGATTTGAAAGGATATTAGCTAGGGGAAGACAAGGAGATCCAAGAACATTAGAAGATTTTAGAAGACGAGATCTTGAAGAGCTTTCGTGGGGTCTTGGAAATGTTATAGCCTTGGCTGATAAAATCATAATTAATGAGGGTAGAATTGAAGAGCTTATAAGTGAAACAAGGAACTTTTTTATTGAGGTGCTTAAAAGTTGGTGTACATAAGAATAGAGGCTGAGGTTAGACCAACAGAGGATTTGAATAAAGTCATCAAAGCGATTAAGAATATTTTCAATTTTAGAAATATTAAAGTAGAAGAACTGGGTAATGAAAGAAAATTGATAATCATAGAAGAAAATAACGTAGAGGCCTTGACAAAGTTACGTGATATACTAAGAAGACAAAGAATTCTTGACACTGCACGCAATATTCTTCTAAAGAACTATAAAGGAAATGTTATCGAAGTTAAGCTGAATAAACAAGCAGCTTATCAAGGAATTGTAAGTTTTGTGGATTCAGATAATGAAAGCCCTCTAGGCCCGATAAACATGGTTATCTCAAGTGATAAGATAGAGCTGATAATAGACTGGCTAACACCAAAAACGTCTCACGGCAAACCAATATGGGATTTGCCAACACCTACAGACTGTTGACCAGACGAAAGGCATTTAAGTATTTTAGCTACTATACGTTGCTTGCCTAAACCTGTTCTCCCGCCACAATGACGGCTTTGTTGCCACCAGTGGCGGGAGAACAGTCCTCAGAACCCGCGAGGCGGGCCAAGTGGTGCCCGTCTATGAAGCCGTTTGTCCCTAGAGGACTGATTATGGTTGTTTGGGACAGTTTGGTTTGTCCTCTAGGGACTTCCACCTCGCCCACAGGGACTTGCCTGCCCCCGTGGAGTCATGGGCGGCTGTCGAGGTGAACGGAACGCACCTCCCATCTACGACAGACCCGCCTAGGCTTGGAGCGTAGCTCCCATTACCTAGGCAGACTCTAACCCATACTAAACTAGACCAAACCACCCTAATAAATATTTCTGCCCCCGATGACCCCACGAACTGTGAGTGGGTGTTGAGGGGGAAGCCCGCGCCCAGAAAAACCAGAGTAGCCGAAGTCATTAAAAGAAGCTAAAATAACGGGCGCGGGCAACCACGCTTAACAAATAACCCTATCTAATTGAACTTGCGAGAGATCGGAAGCTACATAAATATCTCCTCCAAATAATCTCTTAGCCCGCGAAACAAAATCGCTTATCTCTCCATTGCGATACCTGCTACTTATATGCGTAAGTATCAACATTTTTGCTTCGGACTCTCTAGCTAAATTAGCTGCATCTGCAACAGTTGCATGGAACCTCTCCCTGGCTTTTTTAGCATCATCTTTATAGTCGAGGAATGATGCTTCATGTATTATGATACAAGGTTTTGCACTTCTCAAAAACTCTAAGCACTCATCCTTACATATGCCATCCCCTGAATAGAATATACTTACCTCCTTCTCTCTGTATTTGATGGCTATGAAGATGCCAAAAGCCTCTATATCTCCATGATCCATTGGAAGCCATTTGACTTTAAAATCTCCCATTTGAACAAGACCAGCGCTTGCTACAGTATTTTTAGATATTTCGACGCATGCAATTAAATCATTGAAATGGTTACCAAATTCACTACAAAAACCTATTGGAGCATAGATCACGAGCTTTTTATTCTTTAATCTCTGAGATTTTATCTTCATTACATAGCTGTCAATTAGTGGATAGACACCGTAGAAGTGGTCGCCATGTAAATGTGTAATTACGATATAAGCTATTTTAGATAAATCGATGCCTGCTTCTATTAACCGCACTTGAGTTCCTTCTCCACAGTCAAGCAACATACAATCCCTAACACTACACAAAAGTATGCTGGACAGAAATCTGTTGGAAGAAGGAATCGTTGCACCTGTGCCTAGAAGTATCAGTCTCAAATTTTGTGCACCACATAAATAAGTCTCGTTAGAGAGCCATGAACCCTATTAATATGTTTCTCCTTTATCTCGAAGCCATGATCCTGCAAATGTATATCAATGGCAGACTCATATTGTATCGGTATTGCAAAGACCATGTATCCGCCGCTCTTTATAATATCAGATGAAACAACGATGAAATTTTTTAGGAGATCCAATATCCCGAAACCCTTTGGAGAGCTCTGTATACCATATGGAGGATCAGTTACAACAGCATCTACCGAGCATCCTCTGATAGTCTCTCTACCAGCATCACCTAGAATCACATCAGCTCTTTCATCGCATTTAAAATGCTTTATGTTCTCCCTAGCACACATACACATTTTAATGTCTATGTCACTACATATTGAGTGTATGCCCATAGAACAGGCCTCTAGCACTATACCACCAACACCACAAAAGGGATCCAACATTATTTGTTTTCTTACCGATGAAAGCCTAGCCAAGTTTACAAGTGCCCTAGCTAGCTGGGGCTTCATAGTTCCTGGCCTGTAACAAGGTCTTTTATGAGGTTCTCTATCAAGGAATTTCGACTCTTTTCTTCTATACATAACTTCATATATTACTGCTATACCACTAACAAAAGCCACCTTAACAATTTCTCTACATCTGCTCCAGCTCAAACCGCTGAGAAGAGTCATCAAATTTTTTATTGATTCTTTCCCAAAACCTCTAATAGCATCAAAGTGTATACATGTACCAGGCCTTTTCAAATAATCAATCATTAAATTGCCAAGACCTCTCAAGTCGTCTTCATCAAAGACATCGATTATGCGCCCCGATTCCAGTAACAATGAGGCTCTGCTACTTAGATGCATAGCCGTTTTTTCATCTGTCTCAACTATGAGAAATTCATCAATTTGTTGAATGGTTTTAGCAGGTAGGTTATCTGCTACTATAATGGAGCCGAATTCTGATAGAGCTATTGAGAGAAGCTCATTACTAAGCTTAAAAACAAAGATTTTTTCATGCACAAATACATCACTAGCTAAGGATTCTTATGTAATATGTGTCTATAATACCCTTCTAAGCTCATTGCATATTAACTCGCTCAAGTCTACTTCAAGAACCCACTCCGGCAAACTGCTTTGACGTTTGATACTATTTGTGATTACCAATTTGGTTAAGCCGGCCTTACTTAAAACCTCTATAGACTTTTCAGTTAGTAACGCATGTGATACTACTGCATAAACTTTGTTTGCCCCAAGACCATAGAGTATTTGGCATGCCTTCGCTATAGTGCCCCCTGTACTGATTATATCATCAACTATTGCAACATTTGCATTCTTTACATCAAGATCTTTAGGCGACACCTTTATTTCACCCGTGACCCTATCCCTGAATTTATCCAAATAATCAAAACCAATGCCAAAAGCTTTTGCTACATTTTCTGCCCTATGAAGAGCTCCTCTATCTGGGGATAACACAAAATCTACATTGATACCAGCTCTTTTAATCATATATGCATGTGGCAAAATATTTATTACCTCAATCCCCACCAGCGTTGACACATCCTGTGAATGTGTATCTACAGCAACCAATCTCCTGACATTGAATAGATGTAGTGGAGCATAAATGGCTTTTATACTTATAGGTTCCCCACTTAGAAACCTTTTGTCTTGCCTAGCATAAGCCATATAGGGGATTAAAACTGTGGACACAGATGCTTGTAGCCCTTGCAAAGCTTCAATAGCAAGATAAAGCTCCACAACTTTGCTATCTTGGTTTGGATACATTGACTGAACAACAATAACATCTTTGTCTCTAACCTCTGATAGTATTCTGATATACTGCTCGCCATCTGGAAACAGCTTGTGATGACTACTAACAATTTCTAGACCACACGATCTCTGCAAACCATGTAACAGAGACCCGGCAACACCTGAAAGCGGTAGCAACAATTTAGATCACATAACAATGAAATTTAAAACAAAATATAAACTTGATGAATCTTGGATCAATAATCTTGGAAAAATTCCCCAGATGATTTAAATGAATTTTTATCAGTAATGAATCGATGTAGGAAGAAACGCTAATTTTACTTCGATATACAGCTAGCAGATAATCAATGTTTAAGTTAAGGAATCTATTGCAAATTCTTTAAAGCTGTTAAAAGCATCAAAGAAATGAGTATAAGAATCTACTAAAACCGAATCATCGATTTTAAAGCTTTGTAAGTACTATCATGTTTGAGAATTCGACAAGAGGTCGAAGACATGGCATTGAGTTCTGTGGCATCAATTTCTCTGGTCAATGTTGAGAAAATACCCCTCTCATTTTGTTGTAGTGGAGGTATTGCTATGGCCATAAACTTTATTGAGTGCCCTCTTTCATGCACTATTTGTCCATGGGAAGCCAACCTTGATCATAAAAGCTCTCAAGTGCTCAATATCGGCTTGCATGACATTATTGAATTAGTTAATAAATATAATCCGGATTTGGTTATGTTACATGGAGGAGAACCTTATAAGAAGAGTGAAGTCAATGAATTAGTAAAGGAATTGAACAATCTACATACATTGCATATAGGAATGAAGATTAACGGAATTTTCCTCAAAGATGAGAAAATTCGTATTAATCAAATTAGTGAGTATGTTGATATAGTGCTGATAGAGTTAATCGATTATCATAGCAATATTGTCGATCACGAAGAGCTATCTTCGTTTCTGAGCTCCTTAATTCGAGAGGGAAAACACATCGAAATAGTATTTGTTATAACATCAAATAGATACCCTATTAATATGTTCATTACATCAATGAAGGATCTTTTAATAACCCAAAAAATTCCATTAAATATTCTGTTTGCCAGTAATGGTTTTTCAGTTAATGAGAAGCTAAGCATTGTTGACAAGTATAGAAATGAGAATATCATAGTACAAGCACCTCTAGAAAGTGTTGCTGAATTGGCTTCAACGTTTTGCATCTCTTGCCGGAATCCAATCATAGTAAGACAAGGAGGCTACATGCTCAGACTAAACATAAAATCTGATAAGACATGTAAGTACTGTGGATATAAATATAATGTTTTTAAGTTCCCAAAGAGAGTAGCTAGTATACCATTAACAATACAGCTAATGTAGATAAGTAGCTTAACCACATTGATTAAACAAGTAGGAGTGAAAAACATGTACTACATATTTATAATGGGGCCTGCAGGATCTGGAAAAAGCTTTCTTGCCAAGGCTCTGAATGATTGGCTAGAAGAACATGGAATGGATACAACCATAGTAAATCTGGATCCAGCTGCTGATTGGATGCCATACAATCCAGATGTTGACATTAGAAACTATATAACAACAGACGATGTTATGAAAAGATATAATCTTGGACCCAATGGGGCGCTGATAGCATCAATAGATCTCACTGTAAACTATGTTAATGAACTTGTAGAGGAGATAAACGAGGAAAAGCCAAATTATGTCATTGTTGATACGCCCGGCCAATTAGAGGTATTTGCATTTAGAAAAGCAGGATCTATAATAATAGACTCTCTGTCCAGGGAATCTAAGAGTGTTGCACTATTCTTAATAGAATCTCAGATGGTTTTAAAACCCACAACACTGCTACCCCTCCTCATACTATCACTTGCAACAGCGTTTTCGCATAGAAAGCCACAAATACCAGTTATAACAAAAAGCGACATACTTTCCAAAGAAGAATACATTCAGATCTCAAAAATAATTGAAAATCCATCTGACTTTATAATATCTTTGAAAAGTCCAGAGCTAAACATTATAAGCGAGTTTCCTTTCGAGGACGCATATTCATTTATTGAAAGAATTGTTAGAAGTAATCTAGAAAACGCCGTTATGGTTTCAGCCATAACAGGAGATGGCTTAGACAATTTGTATGCAGGTATTCAAAGAATTCTAGCGGGAGGTGAAGATTTTTATACTGAGGAGCCAAGTGAGATTCTATAGCACAAACGAAAATGAGTGATGTTAATCTTGTCAAAAGATCTTGAAGAGAGAATTAACATAGAACTGGGTTCAATAAGGGAAGAACTACAGAATTTGATAATACAAAGAGATGATTTGAGAAAACAACTTAGTGAAGTTAGAGAGAAGCTTAATGCGAGAAGAGAAGAGCTTAAGAAGAAAAGAGAGGAACTTGCTAATACAAGAAGTGAAATTGCTAAGATAAGAGAAAAGATAGCATCACTAAGAAATGAGATTCAGACCCTAAAAACAAATCTAGAGAACCTTTTCAAAGACTTTAGGCAAGCATCCTCAGAATTTAGACAATTATCCAGAGGAAGAGAATCGCCTACTGCAATAGATGAACTAAGAACTAAGATAGAGCAATTAGAGTGGACATTGATTACCACACCTTATTTAGATCTTGAAAAAGAGAAGGAGATTGTAAATGAGATTTCTAGGTTAGAACACAAATTAAAGACCCTAGTTTCTTTCCATTCGAGATATGGCGAGATTGCTAACAAGTATGAAGACATTAAGAGAAGGATTTCAGAGGTTAGGAATGAGCTTGCGAAAAAGAGAACAGAGTTAAACAACTATGTGAAACAGCTCAACGATCTTAAAGCAATGCGAGATAAGATAAAAAATGAAGTCAGCAGTATCATAGAGGATATAAAGATGTTGAAGGGTCAGCGCGACAATATAAAGAATAGACTTGTAGCAATAAACAATGAGATCCAAGAAAAGAAAAAGCGATATAATGAATTAGTGAAAGAATTAAAGAAACTAAAAGAGGAATATGAGAAAAGCAGGCAACAGAAAATTGTTCAAGAGAAAAAAGCAAAGGTTTTGGATAAGATTAATAGAGGGGAAAGGGTAACTATATACGATCTCTACATAGTGTATAGTCAAGGAGATGAAAATAAGTGACGATATCAATAATTCAATTATCTTGCCATGATCATCAGCTTTTATCTCCCAAACCTGCGTTCTCTTCTTTGATAAGATCTTATAGCCCTAAGTAAATCTATTTTTCTGAAATCGGGCCAATAAACATCACAGAAATAGAGTTCGCTATATGCTATTTGCCATAATAAAAAATTGCTTATCCTCATCTCACCTGATGTTCTGATAACTAAATCTGGCTCTGAAAGATCTTTCAAATGAGAGGTTGAGATATATTTTTTTATCAATTCCTCAGATATGTTCTCTATCTTAACTTTTCCGGCTACCACATCTATGGCTATGTTTTTAATAGCATCAACAATTTCTTGTCTACCCCCATAACATAAAGCAATGTTCAAAAATCTATCCCTATATTGAGATGAGACTTTCTCAATATTTGATATAGTTTCTAGTAGATCTTTGTGTACCAATTCTAGCTTTCCAAAGACCTTTACATTCACTTTATATTTGTGTACCATGCCCTCATTCAATAATGTATTTAACCCCGATTTAATTAAATTGAATAGATTGTTCTTTTCATCTTCATTCCTATAAACACAGTTTTCATAAGACATTGCATACACTGTTACGACCCGTACCCCCAAATCATATAGAACTTGCAAAACTTCTTTTAATTTTTCATAGCCATATCTATGGCCTTCTTTAGGATCCAATCCACGTTCTCTTGCCCACCTTCTATTACCATCTGGAATTATAGCCACATGTTGAGGCATGGGTCCAGCTATTATTTGTTTATATAGGTATTGCTCATAAACGGAGTACACCACATCTAGAAATGGTTGAAGAAATTTTTGGATCCGTGGCTTCAGAAGTAGATCAAAGAGCTTATCTACTAACGCAACACTAAGTTTTTTTGACGTTCCTTCTCCCCCACTCTATGATGTGCCAATATTCAAATATTTATGCATATATTGTTTTAACTACTAAAATCTGTATATCAATATAGGGGATAAAAGTTTAAAAGTCAATATCAATACAGACTAATATGCTTGTCTAGGTACAGAACAGAGGCTGTGTATAATGGGTTTTTACCAAGGTAATGATCTTAAAAAGATTACAGGAGGACTGAAGAGAAGACATAGAAAACCTAGGAAATATGAAATTGGAGGTTACCCAATAGAGACGAAAGTGGGTCAATCCGATGTAAGAGTAGTAGAAAGGGTATATGGTGGCAATTCAAAGGTTAGATTAAAATATGCAGCTTTTGCAAATGTCTATAATCCATCTGAGAAGAAATTTGTAAAAGCTAGGATAATTGAGGTTGTGGAGACTCCTGCAAATAGGGAACTTGCAAGACGTGGCATAATTGTGAAAGGCAGTATAATAAATACAGAAGTTGGAAAAGCAAAGGTGGTTTCAAGACCATCTCAAGAAGGTATTGTAAATGCTGTATTAATTGAGGAAGCAAAGAAAATGGCCTAGCGAAGTATAATTAATTCTTTTAACGTGCAGTTCAATGCCATTAAAGCGTATATGGATCCACAGCTTAAATTGCTCATTACCTAGAAGATTAGGGCGAAAGGTTTCTAGACAGCTATGTGTAGACAATCCAAGACCTGAAGAATTTTTAGATGCTTGTTCGGAGCTCGGTATCAGGTGTGAGTATCTAGATAAAAAATACCCAAGAATTTGGTATAGGCAAGGTGGTATAATTCTAGTAGAGAGCAATTTAAGTAAATACCAGGTAATTAAACTATTGGCTGAACGGATCATTAGTAAAAGAAAGATGTATAAAACTTAGTTAAAAACATTTTGCTAGTACGCTTTTCAATATTTCCATGAAATTGTACTCTTCCTTGCAATACAACCTTCCATGTTTTTCAATACAATTTCGTTACATTAAGTATAGTAAAGTACTATCTGTCTAATGTTTTTAAAATTAGCTGATGAAAAGTTACTATTTGGTGTTACTTAATTGGCTGTGCGGCCTTTGGGAAGCGTACTCCATATCACGAGGTCAAGATACATCATTGTAAAGATACATGATAAAAAAAGTTTACCAATACTGGGATCCGATGTTGTGGATCCCAACAATGAGATTATAGGCAAGGTCATTGACGTAATCGGGCCTATTGATAAGCCATTTGCTGTTGTCAAGGCGGTTAAGCCTGGTATAGTGTCATTTCTAAAGCCATCAACATTCTTATTTTATAGAACAAAAAAGATAGGGAGGGGTAAGAAGCATTGAATTGTACAAATGTTATTGTTGATAGTGAAAGAGGATCTCTTGTATGCTTAGATACTGGAGAGGTTATTGAAGAAGAGCAGATATTGATTAGTCCAGATTGGCGAGCTTATACATCAGAGGAGTGGCTTAGAAGAGCACATATGGGGAGCATAACCTATAAGGTTCACGACTCTGGACTTGCCACAGAAATAGATCTCTCGGTAAAAAGATATAGGGAATCTGTTAAAAATAGAAAACTTGCATTACTTCAGAGAAAAACGCGTGTAGATAAAAATGAGAGAAAAATTGTGGAGGCTCTTACTCATTTGAATCAGATGTGCGCCTTAATTAACTTGCCTGATCAAGTTTCTGAGACAGCCGCTATGCTCCTACGCAAAATATTCAATGTTATTCAACCAAGAGTTGACAAACTAAAAATATTGGCTCTAGCCTCGATAGTTATAGCCTCTAGAAAACATGGTATACCAATAAGAGTTAGAGAGATGCTGACAAGGTTTGGCATTGATGAAGAGGAATACTGGAAATTCATCTCTGATATCTACTTTAAAGTCGATATAAATGAGTTTAAGGCATATATAGACCCCCGTAAGTATTTACCGTATATAGTAACGAATTTGAAGTTAAGTCAAAAAGCGTATATGTTGGCAGCCAAGATAATAGATATACTAAAGAAAGAGGGCTTTACTGAAGGAAAAGACCCAGCCGGTATAGCTGCTGCAACTGTCTACATAGCATCTATTCTTGTAGATGAAAAGAAAACACAAAAACAAGTTGCAGAAGCTGCTAATGTTACAGAGGTCACTATTAGAAATAGGTATAGAGATATAATTGATAAACTAAACATAATAGTATATGTATAGAATTATCTCAAAAACCAATAATGAAGATATTTAACAACCATTCTATTACAATATAATACAAGATTTTATGATGAATTTATTAGACTTTATAGCACACCATATCTTGTTAGAAGGTTCTACACAAGGTGAGAAAAATATCGTTCGATAATCTTAGTGACGTAGAGAAAATTGTGTATGATGTTATCAAAAAAGAGACATATAATTCAGGAGGTATATGGCAGAGAAAGTTAAAAGAGGTACCCGAACTTAGAAATATAAAGCCAAGAACCCTGCAACATATAGTAAAAAAACTAATTAAGCTAAAGTTGGTTAAAAGACTGAAAATAGAAAACAATGGCAAGACTGCATACTTTCTAAAAGCAGTTATTGAAGATACTCAAAGAAAGAGCGAAGGTATAGAAACTTTGCCCAAGGATTTATTCGAAATTCCATGCATAACATGCAAATACCTAACTGTATGTGGAATTGACAAAGTTCATGCTCCAAGTAGATGCGTAATATTATCTCGATATCTCTATGCAAAGATATCAAGCAATACAAATAAACACATCAACATGGCTTAGACACTCGCAATATAAGTGTGCTAAATATTAGTATATTAAGAATTAGAATCTGAGCCTGTTTTAGAAGTTCTGTTTATGCATTTTATAACTAGTTCTATTGACGCGTTTGTTATAATCCCATCGTCGTAAAAAATACTTCTATAGGCTTCGTTACCATGTTCTTTCAAACAATTGATAACTAGCGATATGGAAGGAATGTTTATTCTAAATTTCTTTGCCAATTGGCTTATTCTTATAGTTGGAGACTCATACTCTGATTCACTTAAGATGCCAAGAATATTTAAAGAGGTCTTTTTCAGCCACGGCATTTTAGTGGCATTGACATATGCAGATTTCACATAGTGTTTATTATTAAGGTTGCAAATCCATAAAGGCTCTATAGAAATCATAGTGCCTCCGCAAATGGGGCAAGTTCTCTGTGCGGATTTTTCATCAATTGCTTCAAAAAGGCTATAGCCACAGGATGGGCAATACCGTACTTTACCAATACATCTGGATATGTAGTAATTGGCTTTAGAGGCGCTTTCGAGAACCCTTATAAAGATTCTGACATAGTGTTTGAACTGATATGAAACCAAGGGTTCGATAAATCTATCATAAATTGTAGCAACTCTTAATAAAAATGATAGCAAAGCTCTTGTGGCAATCTCCTTCGATATTTGTGTTTTAATTCCTCTTATACCATATCTTCTAAGCAAAGTATTGCTATACTTTCCTTCTAGAACAGCAACATCTGTTGCCGTAATTCCTACTATTCCTCCTCTTTTTATTGATGAAATTGCCGAGTGTATATATGGAGCTGGAGAGCCAAAGGGATCAACATCAATGTAGTCTATTACTACATGGTTTCTTTTTAGATGGTATACATATTCATTTGCATCCATCAAATTAATTGATAGATCTGCATTAGAAAAATCATTGATTCTATTAATACGCAAATTATGCTTGATAATATCGACGGCAACTGCTGATATATCGCCCATGTAAATATGCAGTGATTTCTTTAATTGTTTTCCCACCTCTAAAACAAATCTGATGCTCCTCACACCAGTTGCGGCCATAGGATCAACAAAAACAAAACTCTTCTCGTTTCTAGTGGGTTGAGTCATAATTGTATATAGAATTGCTATTGTGATATCCCTATTTTCAACCATTTCGGGATTGTAAAATATGGGAGCCCATGAAGGTTCATATACACCGTCAAATCTCTTATACAAATCAATGCTTGGTACACAAATCTTCGCTAAACCTTCAAATACCAGGTCATAGTTTATAGGACACTCATTTGACATTGTTATCACTATGTAGCAAAGAATGAGTGGGTTAACATTATTGAGTTAGTGTTGAAATATTGTTGCAGCCAGCAGATAAGGTGACCTAAACCTGTCTCATGCTATCTTCAATAACGTGTATCTCAATTTATTGATTATTGTGCTAAACATTTCATCTCTATTCATCTTAGTCAACACCATAATCTCTACCCCTTTATTGTGTAATAAATCCCATATCTCCTTATCTTTCATATTTCTATGAATTGTTACCATCAAATTGTTGCTCAACCCTATTGCTTTTATTATTGCCTCACGCAAACCACTTATTGAAAGTTCCATGGGACCAATTTCATCTATTGCTAGAACAGCATCTCTGTTATGCAATGCTAGTGCTTCTTTACCTATCTTCTCTGCTTCATCATGTATTAGAACATACCTACCGATCTTCTTACGAGCACTGATGTTATAACCCATTTCAATAGCCTTTTCGGGTACTAAGGCTAGCCATCCTTCACTGTTTTTTGCTATGTCTACTATTTTAAATCCTATCCTTCTCCCCTCTTCTCTGACCTCGGGACAGTAAAATCCATAGACAGGAACGCCTGCAGAGCTAATGTATTTTACTAGCTTCAGTAACAATGTTGTTTTTCCAACACCTGGATCCCCAGTTATTGCAAGCTTAAGCATATGTCATCATCTCTTGGTCTCCTCTACAATTTCCCTAGCTAATTGCTCAATATTTGAAACCTTGCTTACATAGCCATATTCTTCAACTGATAAAATGTTGCTTTTATCAATGTCATCGTCTACGACAACAAGTGGAGTTCCTCTGAATGTCTTCGCAAAAAAGTAGTTATTTTCGCACTTCGACCTTATATCGTCTTCGCTTAGGTTCCTCTCTATGTAGGATATGAAAAATCTGATGCTTTCATCACTTGTAATGATATCTGATGGAATGGAGTTGTATACATTTGCCTCTAGTCCATAGCTTCTCAATTTGTCTACGATCTTAGTTCTTTTGTCTGTAGAGACTTTTCTATTATATGAATGACCTTCGGTTTCTTTTTGGATTATTCTATCCCTAAAAATATCAACCTCCTCAATAACATCTTCAAATTCATTTCCAAAAATCTCTAAAAATCTATATGCTCTTTCTATAGTCATATCAATTTTGCCATCTTCATAATCCTTCAAAGCTCTAGCTGAAACACCCACGGCATTTGCTAGCTCATGCACTCTAAATCCTTTCTTTTCCCTTAAGGTTTTAAGTTTCTTTCCATCAATTTTTACATATAGCATTCCATTGTATTCATACACAAAGACCTTATCTCCTGTAGCATAGTGCTTAATCGTATACATTGATACTATGCCCAAGCGCCCCCTTATATACAAAACCTCGTGCATTAACATTTCGTCATTCAGTTTATTGGCTACTATAAGAGAGTTTACATTAAGCTCTTTTGATAGTTTTTTAAGCTCCTGATATAACCTGCTCCGAGAAGATATATTGTTTGAGAACTTTATTAATGTCTTACAATTCTTATATTCAATTATATGATCAACCGACCTGTCTCTAGGATATGTCACCCTATGCAAAATGTTTGTTCCTCTAGTTTTCGCTAAATCAGATAGTATTTTATCCACATCCCCCTTAAGACTTGTATATCCTATGGCACTATTTTCGTTATATCCACTCACATCATTTACCCAGTTACGGTATTAACTAGGTGTATTGCATCAAAAATGTATTATTTTAAATCGTTCATAAAAATTACTGTGCTATTTCTTATAAATGGCATAGACCATGGCATGGTCCTTATCGAAAGGCTCCAAATGAACAACATCAACGATTTCAAATCCTCTTCTATTTAATGTTTCAATCTCTTTTTTGTAGACCTCGCTAGGTTCTGCTGTAACATCAATGCTTCTCGCCTTTATGGCTAATAGCAGCCACCCACCGCTCTTCAAAAACATATCTGCATTATCAGCAACAATACTTGCTTGCTCTGGCTGAGCCACATCTGCATAAAGTCCATCAACTTCCTCGACAATTATTCTGTATCTTGTTGGAAACCTTGCATCTTCTAGGATTGGCACAATATTTGGCCTGTCATCTGCTACCACAATCAGTTCTCTCATTACTCTTGGAGCAAATTCGACTGCATAAATAACTCCCTTTAAACCTATTATATCAGATATATGACTGGCCGTCGTGCCGGATCCTGCTCCGAGGTAAAGTATTTTCTGCCCTTCCTTTATAGGTAGCTCTTTCAATCCCTTTACAAGAGCTCCAGCCAACTTGCTTCTATAGGCATTCCACTCTCTGTATTCTCCATCTTTCCATTTGAATAGATGTTCTCCATACACCTTCTTTCCGGGAACGAGGTTCTTTGTAGCTAGCCTGCTACTACCATCTTCAAGCTCTACAATATACACCTTAGGGTATTTAGGATGCTCATAAATGTTTGATGCTATTAAATGTGACATGATGTTCACCTTTCCCTCATACTTATTATCTAAATCAAAATTTTAGTTTATATAAACCGTTCAGCCATCTATTTCCGTCCTTCTCTTCTACCCTCCCTGCGTGGCCGTGGTCTAGCCTCTTTAGCTTCCTTCTTCGGCGGTTTTGGATATAGCTTCTTTATCTCCTCTATTCTCTCCATCAATTTCTGTTTCAATTCTTCACCAACATATCTACCTGTGAAGAAGTCTATTCTAGCTGCTATGCTAAGTTTTGTCGCCAAGGCCCTTGAAATTTTACCTCTCTGCCACTTTGGCGCCTTTCTAATCTCTGGAAACTGGAATATTACGCCATGCTTTGGAGGTTTGCCACCTGTTCTTAGAGCCCTGAACAACGCTTTTTCTGCACCAAGAACTTGAACTGTGCTAGCTGGTAGCTTAGCCAATTCCTCCAGGCTTCCAGCTAGGCTGAGCAACCTTGCGCCTAACAGTGGGCCAACCAATGCTGTTACATTCGGGGCTACCTCTTTCATTACTTGTGTTATGTAGTCTGTGAGCTTTTGTCTAAGCTCGAATAGTTCAAGCCATATGTTTGCAACTGTCTGAATAATGCTCATATCCATTTCGGAAAGATCTGCTCCTATACTTTGCTTAGATGCCTCCGCTATCTTCTTCGCCCTACCTTCAGAAATGCCTAGCTTAATAAGAGCCTCTGGCACTATGTTGTCTCTAAAGCCAAGTTCTGCAACAATTCTTATATACTCTTCGTGCTCCTTGGATATATCGTCTAATTCTGGGAAATGAATGCTATACCATTCTCTCAGTCTTGCTGCAAGCAGATTTAGGGTCTTGTCAATATCATCAATGGCTCGAATAGCTTGGATAGCAAGTAAATCCCTCTTCTGAGCAAACCTCCTGAGCTTTCTCCTGGTAAGCTCAAGGGATATCTGATGCACATATTCCCTATAATCATCTTCTGTCTTGAATATTCCAAGCTTCACAGCTATAACTGGTAATTCTCTTCGCAAATTCCTAGCCACAGCATTTGAAGATTCAACAGCTGTTTTAAATCCTCTTTCACCCACTTGTCTAGCGATTTCAGAGTCCTCAAAGACTAGAACAATACTGCTCACATCAATTTTGCTCTTCAGAGACTCCAACAGCTGAAACAATGTATTACTAGCCTTACTCTCGCTTATTAACAACATCTCCTCAACAACCTTACCTACATCTCTAGGATAAACTAAACTATCTACAACTTCGCCACTTGGATTTAGTGCAAACACCCCTATTGGTGTATCAACAATGTATATTCTTTCACTCATCATATATGCACCTTACTTCAGCATTTTTCTATATGTTGTAGAAGATATATAAATTATATTGAAAGAGCCTATCTTACCTAGCATCTATGCCAAGCCCATATTCGTGTGCATAAAACCTTATAAATTAATCTGGACTGACATATCTAAAGCAGGTGCTATCTAATGCCATCCCACGGATCCCTCACAAAGGCTGGTAAAGTAAGAAGTCAAACACCGAAGATACCGCCAAAACCTAAGAGAAATCTTGTACCCAGAATTAGAAATAGGCGGGAATATTGGATAAGACAGAGAAAGGTTCAAGGGCTCCCGGTACCCACGGTAGTTCCACCATCATCTGTTCCGAGGAAAGCCGCTTCTACTGCCCAAAAATAGAGGTCTTTTAACGTTATTTTGAATCATAGAGGAGTTAAATTATTTTTACTATGATTTATGGCTGGCAAAAAGCATTAAACTCTGCATAGAACAATCTTGTATTGGGTGAGTATCTATAGTAAAAGCGGCTTTGGCTGTACCCACAAACATTAATTATAGAGAAGTTGGTTTAAAGGTGGGTCTCGAGATACACCAACAATTGAATACACATACGAAACTATTTTGTAATTGTCCTGTCAAACTTATCGATGATGAAAAGCTGTCTAAGGCAGCTTCTTTTGCGAGATTTCTGCGGGTTACAAGGAGTGAACTTGGAGAGGTGGATGCAGCTGCAGCATTTGAATTCCAAAGAAGACGCCTCTATAAATATCTCGCCCCATTAGATGCGTCATGTCTTGTTGAACTCGATGAAGAGCCTCCTCATCCGCTAAATAAGGAGGCTCTCACAGTTGCTTTAGCACTTGCAATATCATTTAACTCATTTATTGTTGATGAAGTCCATGTCATGAGAAAAATTGTTATAGACGGCTCCAATACCACAGGGTTTCAGAGAACAGCTATAGTAGCTTTGGGCGGCTATATTAGCGATGAAGAGGGGTCTATCGGTATCCAAAGTATAGCTATTGAAGAGGATGCCGCCAGGAAAATAGCTGAAGAAGCAAATGTTGTAACCTACAGCCTAGATAGGCTAGGAATACCATTAATAGAGATATCAACAGCACCAGACATCAAATCGCCTATGCAAGCAAGACGTGTTGCTGAGAAGATCGGCTTGATGCTAAGATTTACAGGAAAGGCGAGAAGAGGTCTTGGAACCATTAGACAGGATCTGAACCTCTCTATTAGTGGAAGTCCAAAGATAGAAATCAAGGGGGTTCAAAGACTAGAGCTAATTCCGAAGGTTATAGAAGAAGAGGCTAGACGTTTAATAGGCTTAAAAATGATTAGAGATGAGCTCAGAAATAGGGGGGCAACCCAAGCTGAGATAGTGACTCAGAAACCTATTGATGTAACCGATATACTGCTTCGCAGTTCAAGCAAATTAGTGTTAAGTAGTATAAAGAGTGGCGGTAAGGCATATGCGATAAAATTGCCAAAATTTGATGGAATTCTTGGTGTTGAGTTGCAGCATGGAAGAAGATTTGGTACAGAGCTTGCTGATTATGCAAAGCAATGGGCAGGTGTAAAGGGGATTATCCATAGTGATGAGCTTCCAGGCTATGGAATAGATGAGGATATCTTAAAAGAACTTCGATATGCATTGGAACTGGGTTCTATGGATGCATTTGTTGTTGTTCTCGACAAACCCGAAAAGGCTGTGAAAGCTTTGGAAGTTGTTAAGAATAGGTGTGCTGAGGCTATTGAGGGGATACCAAAAGAGACTAGAGCTGCTAATGAAGATGGTACCACAAGGTATATGAGACCGCAGCCGGGTGCTGCTAGAATGTATCCAGAAACAGATATACCGCCAATAAGGATAACATCTGAGTTACTTGAAGAAGCTAAGAGACTCGTACCACCAACAGTTGATGATAAGATAAAGCAGTTTGTTCAGCAATACAATCTCAGTTTCGAGTTAGCTAAACAGCTTGTCTACAGCGATTATCTAACACTATATGAAGAACTTGTCAAAGCATATAGTGCAAATCCAAAAACTTTAGCAACACTTTTTACAACTGTTTATGGAGAACTAAAGAAGAATGGCGTTGATTTAGATGCTGTTGATGACCCCTTCTTCCACAAAATTGCAACAGCCATAATGCGCCTAGGCGATGTTAGTAAGGAGGATTTGATAACCATAGTCACAACACTATATCAAAAGCCTGATACACCCATCGACGAGATTGTAAAGAGCTTGAGCTTGCAGAGGATGAGCTATGATGAACTGAGAAACCTTGTTAGAACAAAGATAAATGAGCTAGCTGATGAGATTAAGAGGAGGGGGGATAAATCCTTCCAGTATCTGATGGGGAAGGTAATGGCAGAGGTTAGGGGTCGTGCTGATGGTAAAACCGTTGCTATGATTGTTAGAGATGAGCTCGAAAAATTCCTCTCTAAATAGCAACACCCCCCATTTAACGAATCGTGATCGGGTTGGAAGAGCAAGTAGATGAAAAGATTTGGAGAAGTAGACGAGAGGAAGCATATAAGAGGTTCTTAGAAGATATTGAAATAGGCTATGTTGATAAGGATGTGAAGGAACTCATTTTATTAGTCTTTAGCAAGAAGAACATATTTACCACAAGTTCGTGCAGCGGTAGAATAACTGTTGTCGACTCTTTATATCCATGGCAAAGAGACGAGGCATTCGTAATATTTAAGAAGCATGAGCCGGTGCAACTCAACGAATTGACTAGTATTGTTGAGCAAAGACATATGTATAGATTATGGCTTATTGTAAGCGGACCCATAATACATTTCAATACAGTTAATTTGACTGCAGCAAGCAAGTTATTGAATATAGCAAGGTCTGCCGGATTTAAACATAGCGGTATCTTATCCGTTAGTAGTGGGGGTATTGTTGTAGAGGTTGTAAGCGGTATATGGGTACCATTTCTCCTTAAAGATAGAGATGGCTTTGTTGTAAGCGATTTGCCACGTGTAGTAAGCATTGCTAATGAAATGCTTATAGAGGGGAAGCAAAGACTTGAAAAGCTATTTAAGTTTTTAAGGGATGCTGATATTTAAAGAGAATATGGTATGGTTTGCTAGTGATGGCTATGAGCATCGGTATCTGGGATAAGATAAAACCCCTAACACCAGGGCAGGAGGAGATGTATAATGCCCTCAACGACAAAGGTTATGAGGTGCTGGGATTTTTTGGACCTACAGGTACAGGCAAGTCTCTATTTAGCTTAGCTTACGGAATACACAGCGTCTTTACAGGCAACTACAAGAGGTTCATTATTATAAAGCCAGTGGTTGACGTGACCACAGGTGAGGAGATAACCGTTGCCAAAGCACCAGAAGCATTCATGGGTATAGTCAAGAGCTATATGCAGGATGTTATTGGAGAAATTGTTGACTGGAGCCAGATAGAGCCATTGATAGGCAGCAAAATTATTATTGCAGACCCTCATTATCTTAGGGGTAGAACATTCGACAGCTCTATCATATTTATAGATGATATCCAGTTAATGAAGTCTGAGACAATTATAGAGGCCATCATTAGGGTAGGACAAAACAGTAGACTAATTGTTGCGGGGGATCCAGTTTTCCAAGCTTTGAGAGAAGTTCAAAGCGATCCAGCTGCATTAATCAGAGAGGTTTTATTGAGTGAAGAAAAATCGCGTGTCGTAGATCTTGGGGTAAAAGACATTGTTAGAGAGGGGGCTAAAAGAGGGCTGAGATTTTTATTGGAGTACAAGTTAAGGTCTAGGACAATGACAGAAGAAGAGAAGAAGGTTTTTGACGTTATTAAAACCAAGGCACCTGACGCAGACATAATAACAGTTGTTGATGTTGCTCAAGATAAGCAAAGGTATGAAATATCCTCAGAACACGTCCCAGATGCTTTGATAATTGCTAAGCAGGGGCATCTTGGAAGAGTTGTTGGAAGAGGTGGTGAAAGGATAAATTCTGCTGAAAAAGAGCTAAATAAGAAGCTGAGGGCAGCGGAACTTAACCTAGACTTTAAGGACTTTGTTAGAGCTCTTCATCCCACAGCATGGATATGGAAACACATAGAAGAGGTGGATTTTGCGGGTCCCAATCTGCAGATAAAGATATATGAGGATGCTGTTGGTGCAGCTGTGGGTCAGAGAGGCTCCTACGTAAGATTCTTAGATGCTGTAATGAGAAGGCTTATAGGTGTTGGGGTCAGAATAATAGCTATTGAAAGACCGAAGACAAAAAGAGAGAAGAAAGGATAGCATAAACTAAAATCAAAAACCTTATTATCCAATACAATATTGTATATCAGAGCAGCACTTTCTTGTGGTCAAATCCATGAAAATCTTAATTGAGAATGCAACCATATTGACAATGAATAGCCAAAAACCTTTCGTACAAAACGGATATCTGTTTATAGACAAAGGGGTCATAGTAACCTATGGCGAGGGTGCCCCGCCAATAGAACTCGAGTTCGCTGATTACGTCATCAATGATAGTTTCGCTGTTGTGTTGCCAGGCTTTGTTGTTGGGATGGGGAATATCCTCCATTACCTATTTCAATTCAACGACAACAGCGACAACCTATCCAATGCAATCTCAACACTTACTAGATTAGAGCTTGAAACGCTTTTAGAGGTTTCATTAGCCTCTCTGGCGTTTCATGGCGCAACATCTGTTGTTACCTTGGTTAGAGAGGCTAATGAAAAGATTGTGCAAGCTCTTGCAGAGGCTTCTTCAAATAGCTGGACTAGAGCTAGATTTGTTTTGCCAGCTTCTCTGATATCTACAGTAGACGATTATGAGTATCTCAAAAAGACCTTGCTAAAGGGTGTTAAGGATCAGGATGCAATGGCTAAGAAAATGATTTCAATGGCTCTTCTACTTGAAAGCGAAGGTGATTTAGCTAAGCTATCGAAGGAGTTCATAGATGTTGTAAATGAGGATAGAACCTATGTTTATGTAGATAGCGAAGTATTTGAAAAAGCCTTGCCCATAGTAAGAGAAATAAATAATGTGATTTTGCTGAATCCGAAGAACAATGTTGCATCACCATGTATCTACACATCAATAGACAGCTGGAGGGCTGGTTGCGGGATAATGAGCTATGAAACCGGGTTTCTCAATCCAAAGAGATCTCTATCAATTCTATACTCAGTGTGCAAAGATGCATATACAACAGTGAGTGCGCTGTCTCATACCAATTCTCTAAACAATAAAATTGGCGCTTCATCCATAAGAGAATCCGAACAAGCAGACATTATAGTGCTGAGTTTTAGAGAGCCTCCCTACGGCCCTTTACCAATATCTAATAAGACGATTGTTCACGCTATAAGCAATGCTTTCTACGCAGTGAAAACCGTTATTGTAGGAGGTGAGATAGTTCTCGACAATGGTCTTCATCTATTTGTCGGAGAAGAGAAGATAAAGAGAGCTGGTACGATAATAAATGAGCTCAGCAAAAAGATGTTGGAGATCTCTAAATAAAACGAATATTACGCGGATTTTGATTCTGCTCAAGCCTTTGATTTGTATAAAGTTTAACATGTTTGAGTATTGTTAAGCAACCCGAGGCACACCTTATTATTTTTCTGAAGTATAAGCACTCTGATTGTGTGGTTAATCTTGGCCTCAATTTCTTCGCCTAGGCTATGCCTCGATAGAGACTGCGTGTCTTTAATGGTAAACTATCTTCTCGATCTATATAGAATCCAGCTGTATGAGTATAATAGGATGATTAAAAACTATGGGGTTTATCTAAAGCCTATGCACATCGTTGTGAAGAAGAGTGCCACTGGTTTGAAGACATACTACTATTTTGGTAGATATTGGTATAGGATAGAGACTGTGAACTCGAGAGTGAAATGGATCTATTTAGGCAGTAGAAAACCGTTTGAGAATATTCCAGATCCTCCCATAAATCCCATACTCTTAATTAGTATTGAAAAAAGCGATGCCAACGCTAAAACAGTTTGTATCCACAACGAAAGTTTTGCTGAGCTCTCTGAACAGATCAGCCGAATAGTCAGTGCCTTTTCTGTGTGTTGCAAGAATTTAGATAGAGCTTCTGAAGAAGAGATAATAGCATGTGTGTCAAAGAGGTTTGAGGAATATAATGAGCATAGCTAAACTTATTTTAATGCTGATAAACGCCAACTCATGTAAAGAGATCTTGAAAAGTCTGTTCTTAGACGATACAAAGATTTTCGTGGATAGTGTTGAAGAAGCTTTAGGGAATGGTCTTCTCAATGGACTTGCGGAAGACAATGAGAATCGCAGTATTTCTGAAAATGTGAAGGAACACCATTTGGCTGCCTCGCTAATAGCCATCTCGCTATATGGTAGTGGTATTCACATTAGCAAGGCTGTTCACAAGGTTCTTGGCACTGTCGCTAACGAGTTGAGTAGCTATAGTGACGATGCACTTATAGACTTTGTCAAGTCACTTGGAATTAACGCAGATTTTAATGATAAGTGCTTCGCCAGTTCTACGTATGTGACCATGAGGAGAGGTAAATATGTTATTACAAAGCTTTGCTATAGATATAGAATCCATTTTGTTGACTATATTAGAATGGCTAGAAACCTTCTAACGGAGGAGAGCTGGAGAATAATATCCTACCCCATTTCAAAAGGTTATGTGTATATTGATAGAAGAGACAGGGTTATACGCCTAATAATAGAGTATTTGAGGGGCTCCCTAACAGCTAAACTACGTCTGCTTTCAGACTCTTGCCAACAAATAAAGAGTTTACTTGACTCAACACAAATTAGTGAAAAAATTAAAGACATAGTAAAAGCAGGTGGATTTGGTGCTGAGGAAAAGACTGTTGATAGCCAATCTAATTTGATGGCATCTTCAACTAGATACCATTTCGAGAATATTAATAGTGTTGAAGATTTGTATAGAATTGCGCAGAAGTTCTTCCCACCATGTGTAAGAGATATTATGGAATATTTGAGCAGAGGAGAGAATTTGTCGCATCATCAACGATTTGCTTTAGCAACATTCTTAATAAACATTGGTGTTCCTCAAGAAATTTTAATCGATCTCTTTAGACGTAGTCCAGACTTCAACGAAAGGATAACAAAGTATCAGATAGAGCATTTAGCTGGTTTGAGAGGTTCGAAAAAGAGGTATCTAACCTATAGTTGCAACACTATGAAAACTTTGGGTATGTGCAGATGGGAATGCGGTATTAGAAACCCTGTTCAGTATCCTTATAGAGCTGCTATGGGTATTGGCAAAAGGGTCGCTACAATCGATAAGGATTTGGTAGCTAAGGAAAGCATGGATTCAAACACACAGCAGTAGGAGGGGTGCAATACAAATGTATCCTGTTTTGTGCTAGATCTTTGCAGCTAGATAGTACTCTGCTTTTCCACCAGAAAACTCTGCTGATATGTAGAGAGGTGCTTCAGAACCAAACTTTACATCAATAATGTTGCTGAGTCTTAGAATATCCTCGATTTTTGCTACATACTCACTATCGTAAGCACCCACAACATTCTCTTTTTTCACATTCAACGATATAACGTTTCCCGAGGCTGTGGTTAGCTTGTATGTGCTTCTCTTTGAGTCGAAGTCCAGCAGGGTCAAAGCATCTTGCGTTGCTGTGATTCCTATTGTGCTTGTAACTGATGCTAGTTCCGATAAAGCTGTTCTAAATGGTGATGATAGTACCGATGCCTCTACATCATACTGGGGTGAGAGCTCGGGTATCTCCTCTTCCACAACCTCAATATTTCTAAACTTGTATCTCCTCATCGAAGTCCCCTCAACCAATATTTCGACGCTCTCCTCATTAGCCCCTATAGTAAGCTTGTCGCCTTTCTTCAACTGCTTCAAAATCTTTGTTAGATTTCCGACTGCCAAACCTATGCTCAACTCTTTTTCAGCTCTAAATTCTTGGAAAGACTCTGCAGGAAGTGTGATGGATATCATGGCCACCCTGCTTGGGTCAAGAGCCTTCACATTTACACCCTTTTCGCTGACTTTGAAGAGAACCTCGTCAACTATTTCCGAAAGCGTTTTCAGGATATTTGTAAAATCTTTTGCGCTAGGATACGAAAAGACTACTGCTGGCTGTATTGTAAAAGACAAGCTCACGCTCTTCACCCAGGTTCTGGATATGTTGCTACCAAAACTTTTAAGTGGTTTTATTCATAGGATTTCAACTAGATGATGAGGGGTCTCCTACTGTATTTGTGATGATGCATATGAATACTGATTTTAATCGGATATGAATAGTTTCGGTCTACAGACACTGTGTATGAATTGACCTTTACATACCATTTTATAAACTTGTACAGCTTCTCCAAAAATTGGTATAAGAAAATGATTTGCCCATATTGCAACTCCCAAGATGTTGCATTTGATTTCGAGAAGGGTTACACAGTTTGCAGAAACTGTGGAACAGTTATAGAATCCATATTCATAGAGCAGTTCATAGGTGTTGCAAGTAGCGATGAATGGGAGTACTCCAAGCCTACTACCAGAGAAGCTCTGAACCTTAAGAGAAGCTCTCAATATGCATCAAAGCTTAGACGACTCAACAAAGAGATTAGATTGTATGAAAAATATCTGAGCAGAGCCCGAAACAATGATATTAGAGTTGATCTACACGCACTAAGAACTGTTTTAGCTGGGGGCAAGGCTAGGGTATACAGACATGTTTCTGACCAAAACCTTGAAAAAATTGTTGAGGGAGATCATTTGCTGAAAAGAATTCTCGAGATAATAGATGAGGATCCCATACTATCGTCTAGAACCTTTAGAAGCAAAGTAGCCATCGCACTCATTCTAAAGAACATTATACTATACGGAGAAGCAGACATCAACAAAATAGCTAAAGAGGCGTCTATAAGTAGAATACACATGCACAGACTCGTTGCAGCGCTAAAGAATAGGATAAAGTATATAAAGCCAAAGCTGCTAGAGCTAAAACAATCAACAAGCTTAAACCGCCTCATTTCAATAGCTTGAAACTCAACGAAACAAAACACTTTTTAGGCACAAAAACAGAATATGTGAGAAATGGGGCCGTGAAATAGCGGGGTAGGGCAGCCTGGCAGCCCGCGGGGCTCATAACCCCGAGGTCGGTGGTTCAAATCCACCCCCCGCTACCAAACGGCCCCACCAAATTCTTAAACAGTTTTTATTCAATGAAATTAAGTGGAACAACTTTGATTAAGTTTTATTAGCTATGAGAAGAGTTTTTTGCTTGGCCCCGCTACCTCACGTCTCTCTTAAAGACCCGTTGATGGGGATGGAGATGTGGAGAGATCGGTTAGGCGGGGTACAAAAACTATTTGGTTTGAATAGCCTTCGACTTCACATAGTTTATGTACTCGTCTAAGCTCATCTCGTCTCTGCGTCTTGGAAGCTCTACTAGCAACACCTTGCCATCTTGTATCCTTTGAACCCTTAGAACATCTTTATCCTTGTATCTATAGACATCTAGCTGTCTTAATCCGAGCTTTTCTAGAGCCTCTTTATACTTTTTATAGCTTGTCATGTCTATTCACCACCTACACGTAACGTTTTTGCATTGAAAGTGGATCATTTTTAGAGGGCCGCGGCCGGGATTTGAACCCGGGACCTCGGGATCTCTGCGCATTTTAGCCCCACAGTCCCGCGCTCTAACCAGGCTGAGCTACCGCGGCCACCCATTACATTGTTGTGTTACTTGTTTTGCGGTTAAAAAACTCTATATCAAAATTCTGCTATGCTGTATTCGAGTGTCTCTGTGTTTAGTATGGCAACTGTTCTTCTATTTGTTAGATAGCCGCAGACCTCCCCAGGGTTCAAAATAAGTGTTTTTCCAATTTGTCTCACATCAACTTTGTGTGTATGTCCATATAACACCACATCGTATTTGCCTGTTAAGGCCATAGCCTCTGCAATAACTTTTGTTTGCTCGGTGTCTCCAAATCCGTGCATCAAGAAGAATCTTTTTCCAGAAACCTCCAGCTGGTGAACCTCTCTTTTTAGCGTTGCCCCAGCTTTTGAGGCAAGCTCTTTAAGTGTAACCACATCTCCATCGTTGTTCCCTAGAACAATCACTATCCTCCCTGGATACTCCAATATTTTCATTAGCGCAAAAGGGGATATAACATCGCCAAGGTGTATTATTGCCTCGACACCACCTTTTCTGAATACCTCAAGAGCCTTTGCAATAGCATTTAGATAGTCATGAGAATCGCTCATAACCCCTATTATCATGGTCTCTACCTGTATAGCATATAAGGTGTGTGATGTTGTAGCTAATAAGGTGAATAAAGCTTATAACTCTACCTCGACTAAGCTAACGATACGAGGAATAACTATGAGCAGCCAACAAATTGATACATCGCATAAGATATTGGCTGAGTCTCTAGGGCAGCTTGTGTTGATCAAGCTTAGAGGTGGCAAGTCTATAAGAGGTAAGCTGAGAAGCTATGACCTGCATCTAAACATTGTACTTGACGATGCTGAGGAGGAGCTTGGCGATGGCAATTGGAGGAGACTTGGAACTGTGCTCATAAGGGGAGAGAACATAGTTGTTATATCGCCTATGTAGAGGTGGTAAACAGTGAAAGGAACGCCTTCAATGGGTAAGAAAAGCAAGAATGTTACACACATAAAGTGTAGAAGATGTGGAAGAGTGGCATACAATGTTTCTAAAGGCTATTGCGCCGCCTGTGGCTTTGGCAGATCTAGCAAAATGAGGAGATATAGCTGGCAAAACAAGAAGTACAACAGAGTTAGGGTTAGGTAGAAAGGTGGAAAACTGTAAAACCTATGCAACTTGCGTTTCCTTTCTTGTGGATCTAAAAATGTTGCAAGCGATTAAATTAAGGGCATCGTTAGATGAATCCTAAATGGCTTGCAGTCCTAAGCCTTTATACCCTTTATCTCAATAAGTTTCGCCTTACCGTAGTCTGATACCATATAGCTACATCCAGCAATGTCTTTGGCTATCTTTAGAACGGTTTCTGTATGTAGTGTTAGCTTGGATGTTGTGTATTTTGTAACACCATTTGCTAGGCAGGCTAGGGAGACTATCATATCCCCCATATGGCTGTCTAGCGCTGCTCTACTTTCAATCTCTTCTAAGAGCTTTGCTGCAGCTTCTCTACCAACATCCTCAGCAGGCTTCCCCTTTTCACCAATTGCATCAGCCCCCAAGAAACTCTCATCAGTTTCTGCATATAGCACAATGCCGCTGCCAGGACCTAGATGAGGATCTTTATCAGGTTCGTAAAACTCTAGCTCAATGTTTATTGGTATGGAGAGACGCGATAGATAGTCCCTAGCTGCTTTAGCCTGTCTTTCAGCAACATGTTTTGGAAGCTTGACGGAATGTGATCTCCCACCAATCCTCTTTATAGACCCTCTCTCGATGAGCTCTAAAGCACTTAGCTTTTTGGATGGGCGAACATATACCTTTATGATTCCACCACCCCTAGGATAGTGACCCCTTCTAATAAGCCTGATTTCCATGTCTAACCCAAGCCTCTTTGCAATCGGTATAAACACATACTTTATGTAGTCTATTGGTGGGCTCCAGGGCACGTCTGTACCCCCTCTAATCTCTATAACGCTCTCCCTGTCGAGGAATGGCAACACAGGTGTAAGTGCTTGTAGAACAAGTGTTACACTACCAGCTGTCCCAACGTCGAATACGTATTCTCCTCCCCTCAAGCCCCTTGGCTCGAAAACAAGCTGTGTAGAGCCTATGTATGCTCCCTCGACCCTAGCGTTAGAGATTTGGGTAAGAGCCTTCACAGCTGTTAAATGCTGGTGCTGCAAACCGGGGTTGCTCCTCCTAGCCCTTATATTAACTATTCTAACTGGCTTACCAAGAGCAGCTGACAATCCTATAGCTGTTCTAAGTATCTGCCCACCACCCTCGCCAAAACTACCATCAACAACAATCAATCTTTTCACCAAAGCAAAACGCTTTTTTCTTCCCACACAAAAAAGCTGAGAGAAAGGCTCTTAGGCGATTTTGAAAATGGTTGAAAGAGGTGTTTACCCAGGCAGGTTCCAGCCGATTCACTGGGGCCATGTAAACGTCGTTAAATGGGCTCTTGAGAAGGTTGACGAGCTTATAATCGTGATTGGAACTGCCCAGGAGAGCCACACCCTATCAAACCCCTTCACAGCTGGCGAAAGGGTTGTCATGGCTAGAGAAGCTCTTAGAGAGGCTGGCGTAGACCTCTCGAGGGTGTACATAATACCTGTGCCAGACATTCTAATGAATGTTGTTTGGGTGAAGTACGTAGCTATGTATGTACCCCCATTCAGATATGGCATTGCCAGAAACCCGCTTGTTGTGAGGCTCTTCAAGGAGGCTGGCTACGAAGTTCTTGTGCCACCAGCATACAACAGAGATGTCTATAGCTCGACAAAGATAAGAACAATGATGCTTCTAGGCGATGAGAGGTGGAGAGAATTGGTGCCAAAAGCGGTGGCCAGATTCATAGATGAGATCAGGGGTGTTGAGAGGATTAGGGAGATAGCTGGGAGAGACTAGGGCTGTTAAAGCTATAAACATGTATTTGCCCAGATATTTGCAGAAGGCTTTATATCCCTCGCAACAACAGCTTTTGTTAGTGAAAAGTTTTGAGCTCTGAGGCATCTCAGAAGAGAAAGGTTCTTGTTGCAAGAGAAGACCTTGTAAACTCTCTCAGCCTCATAGCTAGGAAGAGAGGCTCGACCCTATATTCTCTAACAAACGAGATCATCGAGCAGACCGTCAGAGCAGAGTCGATGGGTGTCACACTAAGGGATGTTCTAGACGCCTACGAGATTCTAAAGGCTAATAGAAGTGCTGGGCAGACACTCATACCAATAGACGTTCTGATAGCTATGACCTCAAAGCTCAGCCCAAAGGATCTCGAAGAGATTGAGAAGCTCTGGAGAGAGTCTGGCAGATGGTATGGTGAATACATAACAATAAGATTTAGAGAAAACTTCAGAGACAGCCAATCAGCTATACAGCACCTTGAGAGGATACTAAAGGAGATTAGATGGGAGTTTGTAGACCTTGTAATACAAAACGAAGGGGATGGGATAAGAGTTAGATGCGTCTCTCCACAAATACCAGCAGAACTAATGAAACTAATATCAACATTTATAGAGGGCCTGCTAGAACCATTCGGATACAAGGTTGAGAGGAGAAGCATATTCAAAGGAATTCTAGACATATACGCCGTCAAGGCCCAGCAGAAACAGTAGAAAAAGCTGTATACAGAAACAAGACAGCTATATACAGCAATAGTAATACCACGAAAGCTCTGTAGACAAAACCCTTTTAAAACCAGTCCATCACAAATATTCTACCGAATGTGGGTGAACCTATATATGAAACCAAATCTTAGAACAATAGCCTCAACAACAATAGCAATACTATTCCTAATACCACTAATACTATCGATAGCCCCAATACAGGCACAATTTGTTGCTGCAACAATCACCAGCGTATCATCACCAGCATACCCAGGAGAGCCAGTAACAATAACAATAAACGTTGCATTAGCTACAACAGTCAATGTATACCTATGCGCCGATAGTGGTTGCTCTACGATATGGGCATCAACATGGTTTGCACCACCAACACCAGGCCAATACACAGTAAGCCTGACACTTCCGCTAAGCCTACCAAATGCTGCCTTCAATGCAACAGATGGTATGCTGAATCTATATGTTGTTGTCCAAGCTCTTGGGGTATCACAATCCAGAAGAGTTCCAATAGCGCCAAAAGTTGTTGTGTCACCAATACAAACATCTAATGTCGATGCCTTTGGAAACCCCGTTACTGCAACCGTTTCATTCTATGGCTATGCACCAGGAGACACAATAACGCAAATACAATTCAAAGGACCGATAACAGTATCCTATACAACATCTCTATCTGTTGCAAGCGATGGAACAGCATCAACAACTGTTAACCTAGTTACATTAACAGGAAAGGGCCTTCCAAGAGGAACCTACACTGTTGCTGGCATAGCCACTCAAACTAATGTGAGGCTTGCAAAGAATGGAACTTTAACAATAGTTCCACAAGTTGTTATAAAGCCAAAAGAAGGCAATGGCAGATGCGATGGTAGCGTATGCGAGTTGCAAAACATAAACATTACGGGATACGGTTTCGACCCCAATGTAAATATATTAAAGATTGACTTGTGGAACATTAACTTCACAAATGTTAGATACACATTTACAAAATCTGGAGGTCTTACAACAACAGATGGATATGGATACTTCACCTTATCCAACCTAGCACAGTATTTGAAGACCAATATGACTGCTGGTCTATACGTGCCAATAGTCTATGAGGCTCCTCTGCCACAAAAACTATCTAACACATCATCAATTGCCTTGGGTTCGAAAGGAGCTGTTGTAATAAGCCAGAGCGCTATCTACAATGCTCTTGGGACAAGAGCATCTATAACAGCAACATCCTATGTAAGTGGAACACTGGCTTATCTGAGACAGACAACGGCAATGTCGTACACAAAGAGCGATGTCCTGAGAATCAACATAACATATGCTGGAAAGAAGTATATGCTTGCAGCTAACCTCGAAACCGGTGGTGTAAGATTCTCACTATACAATACCACACCTGCCACACCAATACAGATGTTCACTGGTGTAGCAACCATAGCCTATAACAGCTACTACAATGCATATACCGCAAACGTATCATTCAACATATATCCCACAAGCTATGTCCTTGCCGCACCCACAACACCTGGCCAATACACGTATTGGGCAACATTCTACAACTACAGCAACTACATATTCCTAGAGCTAAAGCAGTGGGGTCTCAGCATATCGGCTGCCAACCTAACAATAACGTATACAAATGCTGACACAGGCACAACTATCAAGAAGTTCTATGTGTATCCAACTAACATGAGCCTTTCAGCTACAACAGTAGTCAGTATTGCAAGTTTGAGTTTTAGTGATGCTGGCATCAGCTGGACTGTGTCTTGGAGCTACAATGCAAGTGCTCAAAGAGCTTGCCTGACAGTGGTTGGTCAGCCAACAACAGGACCGTCATTTACATTTAGAAATGTCTACTATATCGTAAGGCCCTTGCTGGTGTTGTTAACACCTGGCATTATAAAGCCTGGCGACACTGTAGCAATTGCTGCTTATGGCTATGGACCTGGCTCTGCATGGGGCTACCCAGGATACAATACTTTGAATGTCTATTGGGAGAAGATAAGGTTGCTGGCAACGGTGCCCCTAGGCAAGGATGGTAATGCAACATTCAAAGTAACTATACCAAGCGATGCAACCTTTGGTGTTCACTATATATGGGGTGTTGATAAGTGGGAATACGAGTACACGCTGGCTATAGTCATAGGTGCTAAGGCTTATTGGACAATAGTCTATCCACCGCCATTTACACCACCAGCTAAACTAAGTCCAGTTGTAAGTGCAGGCTACAACAATCAAAGAATTGTAGCATGTCCATGCCCAGAGACTGTTGTTGGGCTAAGCTACTGTAACAAGTGTGTTGCATATGGAGGAAGATGTGACTACTTAGGAGACATTATAAGGATTACTCTATCTGGTTTATCGCCAGGAGAAACTGTTACAATCTACTTCGGCACCACACAAGTGAAGAGCGTTGTAGCAAACGCATCAACAGCTACAATAGACTTTGTTGTGCCAACAGTTCCACAAGGCACATACCAATTAGTTGCTGTGGGTAGTGTTAGCGGAACCATCTATGTTACAATGTTCTACAACGGAACAGCATTCCTTGGAAGCGACGCATCGCCTGTATATCCACAAGTAGTCCCGAAGCTACTACTGCTAGATCTTAACAAGAGCATTGTGCCTATTCTGGTTGGACAAGGTATTGTGAGGGTTATTGGAACAGGGTTCCCGCCAGGTGCATCTGTACTGGCAATGCTCATAAACAATACTGATGCTGGATACTCAATGAATCTACAAGTGCAGAGGTGGGGATCAAATAGCAATGGTGTCTTAATAAACACACTATCACCTCAAATAACGCCAGGAATCTACGTGCCAGTGCTAGAGCCTGGTGCATATGCATTTAGCTTGCTATATGTGTTGCCAAGCTCAACACAGCCGAGCTCTACAATGCCAGGCTATGTATATGTGGTAAACAATGTTAGCAGACTTGTTGATAAGAGCTACTTCAACAATGCTGTGAGTAGTTTGAGCAAGCAGATATCAGCTGTTAATAGCAGTATTAAGGCCCTTTCATCAGCTGTTAGCGATGTTAAGACAACATTAACTGCTGTCTCGTCGACTCTACAGCAGCTGAGCTCAGCTGTAGCATCTGGATTCGACAGTATTAGCAAGAAGATCGACTCTGCACAATCAGCTATAACAAATGTTATGGCATCTGCTACTAGCGCATTGAGTAGCAAAATAGATGCTGTTAACAGCAACGTTAATGCAGTATCATCTAAGGTCGATACACTATCCAGTAAAGTTGATAGCGTTTCAAAGGCTGTAAGCAATGTATCATCCAAGGTATCAACACTTGACTCTGCAATATCAAAACTACAAGATGCTATAAACAGTGTGAACTCAGCTGTACAGCAACTAACTGGCTTAAGCAGCAAGGTAGACTCTATAAGCTCTGCTATATCAACGCTTAACAGCAAGGTAGACTCATTGACAGGCGCTGTGAACAGCGTCTCGTCAAAGGTTGACAACGTGGCTTCCAAAGTTGATAATGCAGCAAATAGCCTGTCGAGTGCTATAAATGGTGTTAGCTCAAAGGTAGACGCTGTCTCAGGCAAGGTTGACACAGTCTCAGGCAAAGTCGATGCTGTATCAAGTAAGATTGACACTGTTTCCAGCAACCTAAGCAACCTATCTGGAAAGATAGACTCTGCAACATCAACCCTGCAGACATACATCATAATAACACTTGTGCTGGCACTGATAGCAGCTGCAACATCTATCTACGCAGCTATACAGCTTGGTAGAAAGCTAGCCGCATAAGACAAGCCAACAACAAAAACAATTTTAATACAAAATATTTTTAATCCAAATCTTTTTTCTCTAACAGCATCTCCAAATAGGTTTTCTCTTCAAGCTCTCCAAAAACTCCAATGATTGATAAAAGCTTTTTCATTTCATCGGCTAAAACAGCTAGGCTTTGAGACCCTGGATCATCTACCTCTATCTCGATGAAGCTCCCAAGCTCTTTCACAACATCTAGGAATATCCTGAAGTTCCCAAGTCTATATATTCTTCTGCTTTTAGAAACGATATATGTCTTGGCAAAGCCCAGATCCTTGAATATCTCTAGAAACTTTTCAGCGTTATCTATCTCAACAATGATCTCCTTTCTAGCCTTTGGATAGCTACCCACCCTACTACCCTTAAAAGTAAGCTCACATCTCGTAGAATTGCTTAGAAGGCTTGTTGACTGTCTGACTCTCAAAGCCATGTCCATAGACCTCAAATCTATGCATGGTCTGAGATCAATATAATAATCAATTTCATTGACTATGTCAATAAGCTTTGCCCCAAGAGCCAATAACTTCTTCTCTATCTCCTCTAGATTACTCACCCTGAGTTTTACTTCCACTTCCAGCAATTGGTGAACACCTTCGCATAGCGTGTGTGATAACAGCTTTTTTACCTTTTCGTTAAAAAGGCTTAGACGAGCGGAAGGTGCTAAACCATATGGCTATACCCAAAAACAGTTTCATTTTGGTAGACTATGTGATAAAGGCTAAGGAGACGGGCGAACTTATTGAGACAACAATTGAGGAGCTGGCTAAAAAGGAGAATAGATACGAGGCTGATAGAATCTATGAACCGTTGCTTGTTATAGTTGGTGAGAACAGGATCATCAAGGGACTTGAGGAGCACATTGAAAACTTTGGAGAGGTTGGAAAAGAGCTACAGGTTGAGGTTCCGCCTGAGAAGGCTTATGGCATTAGAGATCCCTCAAAGGTTAAGATTGTTGGTATGAGGGAGTTGATAAAGAATAATATTGTTCCAGAGGTTGGGAAAACAGTTGAGTTAAATGGGCAGATAGGGATTGTAAAGGCTGTTACAGGTGGTAGGGTACTCATAGATTTTAACCATCCGTTGGCGGGGAAAACTCTCTTATGCACATACAAGATAGTTAAGGTTGTAGAAGACGATGCTGAGAAGATAAAACATTTGCTGCATAGAAGGTATAGAAGGGTACCGCTAGAAAGATTCAATGTGTCCATAGATCAAAACAGTAACACTGTGACCATAGAGATTCCAAAGGAGATCCTACTTGATAGGGATCTACAGCTGGTTAAAGCTATTGTTGCTGAAGAGATATACAGATTCATAGGGAAATACAATACAGTTGTCTATGTAGAGAAGTTTGAGAAGTCAGCTGAAAAGTAATAGGGGGCTCTAAGTCAAAAGCTTTAATAAAGGTTTTGAACAGCATTGCTAGTCAAGCTCCAATGCATCTATTATTCTCTCGGCCGCCTCTTCGCTAAACCCTTTTTCACCTAGTATAGTATATCTCTCTGGCCTAATTGTATGGGCTATTGTAAGTGCCTTCACCATCTGCTCTCTAGAGACGTTTATCTGCGAGATTTTTGTTGGCGCTCCCATTTCGCTTAGTATCCTCCTGATCCCTCTCCAATTCTTTCCGTGGAGGTAGAGCGCTATCAAACTTCCGATGCCAACCTCCTCGCCGTGGAGAGCTGGGAAATTAGCTACAACATCTATGGCGTGGGCTATGAGGTGCTCTGACCCACTAGCAGGTCTAGTGGAGCCGGCTATAGCCATTGCAATACCACTACTTATGAGAGCCTCTACAAGAACTCTTACAGCCTCTAATGGTATCTGCTTAGCGCTGAACATCTTACTGTACTTCACTATATGTTTTGCTGATAGAAGGGATAGAGATGCTGCATAATCGCCGTAGTACTCTCCCTTCAGCCTGTGGGCGAGCCTCCAATCCAAAACCGCTGAGAACTTCCCAATCAGGTCCCCACAACCAGCAATAATGTTTCTTCTAGGGGCCTTCGCCATTACAGAGACATCAGCTATTACAAGAACTGGTGTAGACGCCTTCACAGATGTGACTCTACCGGAGTTTTTTATAGATGCGAAGGGAGATGTTATTCCATCGTGTGAGGGGGCTGTCGGAATGCTGACAAAAGGCTTTCCAACTATATGCGAAGAGTATTTAGCTACATCAATAGCTTTCCCACCGCCAACACCAATGAAAGCCTCTGCCCCAATCTCTTGAGCCATCTTAGCTACTTTATCAACCTCCTCCATAGTAGATGATCTTACAGGGATTGTCCACGTCTCTACACCAGCCTCTCTAAGGCCATCAGAAACAATACGAGCGTATCTGAGTGTGTCTCCAGAGCCTGTCACAATCAAAGCCTTTGAACAGGAGATGATAGTTAGAATATACTCAGAGGCTTTCTCAATAACATCAACACCGATGACAAACCTCTTAGGCAGTGCTATCTCATGTAGATTCGACAGAGGAAACACCAAGATATTTTGAGCGCATAGAAACTTATTAAGCTTTTCAATAAGAAAAATGCTGTGCAGCTACTTGCTAAAAACCTTTCTAAGTGGAAAGGGTTTTGAAAATGTATTATCATGGTCTGAGAAGCCAACATCAAGACAATAAAATGCTGGAGGAGATTATAGAGAAGGTATACAAGGGTACAACAACTGTTGGCATAGCATTCAAAGACTGTGTCGTGCTTGCATCTGATAAAAAGGCTACCGCAGGGATATATGTTGCGCATAAGAATGTTAGGAAGATTGTTAGGATAAATGATAGGGTTGCCATGACTGTTGCAGGACTTGTTGCAGATGCCCAAGCATTGGCGGATTATATAAGGGCTGAGGCGACATACTACCAAATACTTAATAATAGGCCTATGCCCCTCAAGAGCATGGCATCTCTACTGGGCTTAATACTAAATGAGTACAAGTACTTCCCATTTATTGTGCAGCTCATTCTAGGGGGATACGACTACTACGAAGGGCCTAAAATATTTGGTATAGAGCCCTATGGCGATGTCACAGAAGAGAGATTCACAGCCACGGGATCTGGATCCCCAACGGCTATTGGGATTATAGAGGCTGAGTACAATCCTGATATGAATTTAGAAGACTCAATAAAGTTGGCTGTCAAGGCTGTTGCAACAGCTATTGCAAGAGATGTTTTTACAGGTGGTATCGGCATTGATGTTGTTGTCATAGGCAGGGACTTCTACAAGGAGAACACATACACTGTAGACGATATTAGAAAGTTGCTCGGTAGATCAATGTCATGAGCTTTAACATAGACCTTTCCTACATAAGATCAGTAATATTTAAGATGATGCCGCCAACAGCACAGCTAACAAGGTTAGAGTTTGAAGGGCCTGAAATAGCTGTTTACGTCAAGAACCCTCAGTTTCTGTTGGAGCAAGGAGAAATTGTTTCGCAGATAGCTAAGCTAATAAAGAAGAGAATTGTTATTAGAACTGATCCATCTATTAGAAAGCCTCAGAAAGATGTTATAGAATACATAAAGAGTATTGTCCCAGCAGAAGCTGGAATAGAGAGTATCGAGCTTGACGATGTTCTTGGAGAGGTTGTTATAAAGGCTAGAAACCCGCAGATTGTTGAGGATAAAGCAAATCAAATCCTTGTCTACACAGGCTGGAGACCAAAGATAATCAGATCCCCTCCCATGAGGTCTAGAATCTATGAAGAGATTATGAGGGGATATCTAGCCGAGAGTGGCTATAGACTAAAGTTTTTAAGAGAATTGGGAGAGGCTATACACAGAGATGTTCTGCTAGCAAAGAATGGGAGTAACTATGTGAGGCTAACATTTCTTGGAGCAGCGCAAGAGGTTGGAAGATCCGCCATACTTGTGGAGACTGCTGAAAGCAAGATTCTGCTAGATTTTGGGCTAAACCCTGGGAGAGGGCTCTCACCAAATGCATTCCCAAGAATAGATCTCATAGGAATTGACCCAAGCGATATAGACGCTGTTATAGTGACCCACGCACACCTGGATCACGCAGGTCTTGTACCATATCTATTCAAGTATGGATTCAAAGGAGCTGTATATATGACAGAGGCGACAAGGGATCTGACAACACTTCTACTCAAAGACTTTCTAGAGGTTACCGAAAGAGAGGGTGTGGAGCCTCCATTCAGCCTAAGAGACGTAGAGAAAATGCTTTTACACACAGTGACACTTAAATACAATGTCGTAACAGATATAGCTCCAGACATAAGACTCACACTCTATAACGCAGGACACATACTAGGCTCGGCAATAGCGCATCTACACATAGGCAACGGATTCCACAACATTGTCTACACAGGAGACCTGAAATTTGGCAGGACAAGACTCCTAGACAGAGCAGACTATGAATTTCCACGTGTCGACACAATAATAATGGAGAGCACCTACGGAGCAACCGACCAGCCAAAGAGAGAAGAGGCTGAAAACGAGCTACTGAAAATAGTTCTTGAAACCTATAACAAGGGTGGCAAAGTCCTAATACCAACACTAAGCGTTGGCAGAGCCCAAGAGATAATGGTTATTCTAGCAGACGCCATGAAACAGGGGAAAATACCGAAGATACCTGTGTACATAGAGGGCATGATACACGAGGTCACAGCTATACACACCGCCTATCCAGACCTCTTATCAAAGGATCTTGGAAGAAGGCTTAGAAATGGTGAAAACCCATTTGACTTTGAAACATTTGTTAGACTAGAGGGTAGGGAGCCCAGAACAGAGATTGTAGAATCACCACAACCAGCAATAATAATAGCATCTTCTGGAATGCTCACAGGCGGGCCTGCCGTAGAGTACTTTAAACTCATGGCTCCAAATCCAAACAACAGCATGATCTTTGTTAACTACCAGGTTGAGGGAACTCTTGGCAGAAGAATAAGAGATGGTGCTAGGGAAATAGCATTTGTGAATGAGAAGGGGAAGGTAGAGATACTAAGGGTGAAGATGCAGATATACTCTATAGAGGGGTTCTCAGGTCATTCAGATAAGCATCAGCTCCTCGATTATATCCGACATGTACAGCCAAAGCCAACAAAAATTGTTTTAGTGCATGGTGAGAAAAACGCCATAGCAAACCTATCTAACGAGATCGAAAAGAGAAGAAAGTTCCTTGGACTAGGCGATGTAACAGTAATCACACCAAACATTCTAGATTCGTATACACTTGCTTATAGCATGTAGAGAACTAAGCACTATTTTTAGACATCTCCCTGCACCATATTCTACATACCTTATCTTTTACACTAGATGAGGAAAAGCCCCCCACTCTGCTATCAAGTTTAACGATTTTGGGGCTCAACCCCCTCTCTCTCAATAACCTCTCCAGGTAACGAGCATCGATTTGATCAGGCCCTAAAGCGATTAAATCTGGCTTGATGTCCTCAACAGGCTTTAAGAAATCGTCTTCAGAACCAACAAAAGCCTTGTAAACAAAACGAATAGAATTGACAATGAAGACCCTATCAACATCACTAAATATCGGATCAAACCCCTTAATCCTTTTATAGTTAGAATCTCTTGAAACAACGACATAGAGTTTATCGCCTAGCGTAGAAGCCCACTTGAGAAACTCTATATGCCCAGGATGAATAATATCAAAAGAACCTGCAACCAGAACCCTTATCTCCTTCGGCTTCATCCACAACCATTCAATAAATCCAAGCTCTCTCAAAGCATCTAGAATACCCTCAGCATAAGATATTGCCACAAGACCGGTTACACAATCACCCTTCTCAAAGTAATATTTAGAATCATTGTAATACCTCATTGCATTATCTAATAACCTCTCAGCACCAGAACCAATTACTCTAAGAGTCTTCAAACTCTCTTTAAAGTTTACAATATATCTATGTAACCTATCACATATATCCATAGCAAACACCATTAATAATATTATCTGGCATTACAAAAATATAAGAACAAGCCATAATAACATTAAATTTTTGCTTTAACTACTCAACACCACCTTTAGTGGGCCCGCGGGGATTTGAACCCCGGACCTCCGCCTTGTGAGGGCGGCGTCCTACCAGACTAGACGACGGGCCCTTTACACTTTCTTTATAGAGTGCGGTATTAAGCGTTTTTCCTAGTCTACAGCTATATAGAGAAATATTGTTTGCGCATAGCATGTTTATAACTATTAACCTTGTGTATGCCCCATTTGGCGATTTTATGAATGATGTTCAAAAATTTGTCAATTATATTATTTTATGGCTCCTCCAATAAATATTTATGCAACAGGTCTAGAATTCTAGTGTTTGAGGATGTGTTTATGTTGAATATTGTGCGTTGTATCTGTTCTAGTTCTTCATCTGACTGGGCTTGTAGGTATTTCTCTATTCGCTCTCTATTTAGCAATATGAAGTGTTGACCCCATTTGAAGAGTGAAGCTATTTCCAAAGCCTCTTCGTGGAATCCTGTTATGATTAGAGCTGCTACTAGAGCCTCTGCTGTACTTAGTTTGAAAGGCTTTCCATAGTTGATACTGTTTGCGGCTATTAGGATTGGTAGAGCCCTCTGATTCCCCCTTCTAATCTTTTTCAGTGTGTCTATACCCCTTTTCCAAGACACATCTATTGCAACAATACCACATGTTTGCACATATACCCTATCCGATGACTTGATGTATGTGTTTGCAAAGGGATTTAACACAACAGAGCATTCTGGTATTTCAATATATCTTCTAATCCTTTCGGCTAATCCATGCCTCACAAGCCTCTCAGCTGTACATAGATTTGGATCGTCTTCATGCTTTGAATATATAAGTATTTTTATCGTTTGCCCCACCTGCATAATCGATTATTACCTACAATATATGGCCCTACTCACAGCAATCTCTAAGCTACAGTAATACATAATACTCATAAAATTTATATACCTAACACATGAAACCTTTATACTACTGTGATGTGCACTATGCCAGAAGCATTAGTGCTGATCAATACTGATGTTGGTGCAGAAGACGAGGTTTTGGCACAGGTAAAGACCATAGATGGTGTAAAAGAGGCTTACATAGTCTATGGAATATATGATCTCTATGCAAAGATTGAGGCAGAAAGTATTGAGAAGCTGAAGGATATAGTCTCATCAAAAATTAGGAAGCTTCCAAAGGTTAGATCAACTATAACAATGATTATAGTGTCTACGAAAACCAATTCGAGTAATGCAAAACAATGATGCATCGATGATTAAATGAGCTATAAAGATTTTTGTTGTTGGCATCTAGGGCTAGACGACTTTGATTTGCTTAAATATGGCTGTACAACCCATCTAGCGACATACATTCTAAATGAGTTACAAGAAAAATTAAGTGATGTAACTCTACTCGACTATCCTAATCTAGTTAGATTGAATCCTTCAATACCATGGAAAACGAGGGGCAATGGAGCAGTAGCAATAAGGTTTTGCATTCATTGTGATGAACGAAAAATGCTAGAGAATGGCTATGTAGTTCTAGGCATCATAGAGAACATAGTTGATAAATATGTTGATGTGATGGCTAAAGAATTTGATTCTATTACACCAGATTTTGAACCTGGGCTTGCAATAATTCCGCAGAACAACTTGATACACGATTTGAAATGGTTCTATGAAAAAGCACTCACGGATATTGTTATATTTGACGAGGATTTGAAGAAGAGGTTTGAGAAGCTGGGTGCAATATTTTCTCAGAGGTATAGTGGACGGGGTGTTGTGGGCGCTTTAGCTGCTGTAGCATGGATTGTTAATGAAAGTGATTATACATACGAGCTTTTGACATACAGGTCGAAGAAATTCTATGAAGCTCCAAGATGTGTTGATGAAGAGAGCATAAAGCTTTTTGATTCCATTGCCAAGGGAATGACATTTAATAACTATGACTATGAAGAGAAAAGAGCCTTGATAATACCAAGAGGATTTGACCCAATACTCTATGGGGTTAGGGGAGAGAATCCAAATATTCTGAAGGAGGCATTGAATATTATAAAAACATGTGAGCCCATGGTAGCCTGGACAATATTTAGAAGTAATCAGGCAACCGATGCACATGCAATTTATAGAAACGTTTCTGACTTTAAGCCGTTTAGAACAGGCAAAGCAAGAGTTGTTATAGCTTCTGAACCATATCCAATGAAAGGCGGCGTTATAGTCTTGAAGGCATTTGATGCTACAGGTGAAATTTTATTGGCGTTTTTCAGACCTTCGCATTTGAATAGGGTTGCTAAGCATCTAAAAGTTGGAGACTATGTAGAGATTCAAGGACATGCGAAAAAATGGGGGGATATAACAGTTCTACATATAGAAAAAATCTCTATACTAAGACAGACAAAAACTTATTTATGTAAAGCCCCTAAATGCCTTATATGCGGCTCTAAAATGTCAAAGAAAGGATTTGGAAAAGGATACAAATGTGAGAAATGTGGTTTTGTACAGCTTAACCCAAAGCTTTCTTGTACAGAGGCTCCAAGACAAACAGAGGAGAGAATTTATTTACCACCACCACACTCTCAAAAACACTTAATTAAACCAATTGAAAGATATGGCAAGGAGCACAAGTTCTATTTTGAACAAGCTTCACTAATACAGATTAAGGATGTCACGAAAATTATTGAACCCCTGCAGTTCCTGTAGAGAACACTATTTTCCCACTTGCCAGAGACCCCTGCACTTCTTTTGTAACAACTAAAAATACAGCAGGTTATGATGAATTTGTTACTAGAAAAACTCAAAAACTGAATATTTATACAAAAACATATATGTATAGAATATTCATTATACAAACTATATTTTAATAGAATACTATTATCGAAATAAATGGATGCAATTCAAAATTTGCATATGAAGTATAGGGGTTTCCCTCTCATCAAATTATTGGACAATTAGAGGTTTTTAGTATGAGGTAAAGTATTACTAACCCCTTGAATTCCTGTGGAGAGCAGAGTTTACAGCCATAAACCTTTATAGAAGGCTTACCTAGTATAGGTGGTTCCTGGCCCGCAGTAACCCATCTTCTGTTTCGACTGCATTTGGCTAAGCGGTTTTCAACCCCTTCACACAGCAGTTCATCGGGGTTTTCCTTACTCCCCAGAGGCTGGCCGTTTCACCACTGCTACAAACCTCGTCGGCGGGTTTCTGCCCCCTAGTTACCTGGGGGGCCTCACCACCTCATATTCATCGGTTTGTAGCTGTATCGTTTCTGTGCCAGAGCCTAGGGTGTTACCCTAGCCCCTTGCGGGGCTCTGGTGCTGTGCGGAGGATGGTGTTTCCTCGGGGGTAGGCCCCGTAGCAGTCTGCGGGCCAGGAACCAAAGAGAAGTAGTTTTTATATAGCTATTATACTTTCATTATAATAACAACATGAGTTAAATCTATATTATATTGGTGGTGGAAAAATCTTTGTGAGAAATATTACAATTATGGGTGTTGCTATTGACAGGAATAGAATGAGGTAAGGATTCAATTTAACTTGTTCTTCAACCTCTTCATAGAATCTAATCAATCCTACATAGCTTGCTAGACCAGGTCCTGCTCTTTTTCTTCTCGATGACACAGTTTATAACCTCTCTATCGTCTAACATCTTTACTGTGCTCTGTTTAAAAGCTTTATAGAGTGACTGTACTTAGGTGAGGAAATGTAGATGATGGGTTATGCACAGAAGATAACGTAAATAGATATAGAAACTATGATAAAGTATTGGAGGGCTTGAGAAACAAAAGATTTATTTCGCTTGTTGATAAAGGATCTGGTGTTGTAATCAATGTTTTTAAAGGACTTAAAAATGACTATCTTGTATCGCCTTGTAGGCTGTGCACCTGTACCGATTTTTTGATTCATTTTGTCCAGGGTAGAAGAAGATATCCATGTTATCATGTCATTGGCTTCTATATAGCTTACAAAGAGCAAAAAGTAATCGTATTGGAGCTTGACAAGGATTTGATAAAGGACATTGTGTTGGAGATAGCTCTGCAAGGTTTCTCTAGAACATTAAGGAAGATCCTTAGATGATATACAAAATTAGTAAAGCTATTTAATATCCGAGTTTTTAACAAGAATTGGTGTCTCTTCGTGAAGTGGAGAGGTAGGGTATACGAAACAATAAAGAGAAGTGTCGATAAAGGGCTGAAACTTCACTTTACATTGATAGATCCAGAGAAGGTAACTAATCCCAAGGAGCTTTCAAACATCCTGAAAAAAGTTGTTGATGCAGGTACAGATGCCATTCTTGTTGGAGGAAGTCTCCAGGTATACATGGATGATGTTGAAAAAATTATAGAGGTCATCGAGGAGCTCGATGTGCCATCCATACTGTTCCCTGGGAGCCCAGCCGGTCTTGCAAGAAATGCTGACGCCATTCTATTTATATCATTGTTGAACTCTGACGACCCCTACTATATAATAGGTGCTCATGTTATGGCAGCGCCACTTATAAAAAGACTTGGTTTAGAGGTTCTTCCCACAGGCTATATAATCGTTGGCAATTGGGGCACATCTGTAAGTGTAGTTGGAAAGGCACGTCCAATACCATATGATAAACCTGGAATAGGTGTAGCTTATGCCCTAGCAGCAAAGTTCCTTGGAATGAAATTTGTGTATCTAGAAGCTGGGTCTGGAGCTCCACAGCCCGTGCCACAAAACTTTGTCGAGAAGGTCAAAAAAGCTATTGACGACACTATACTAATTGTCGGTGGTGGCATAAGGGATGCTGAAAAAGCGCTTGGCATCATAAATGCTGGGGCAGACATAATTGTTACAGGTACTATAGTCGAAGAAAAATTGGACGAGGCGCTAAAAATCATTAGTGCAATTAAAAAGAGGTAGCCAATTTAGTTCATGGGCTAATCGGCTATAGGAACAGTTTCCTTATGTTCTCCTCATACGGCTGTGTAACAACACCTTTTTCTGTTATTATACCTGTAACCAAGTCAGGTGGCGTTATGTCGAACGAGGGATTGAACACATCAACATCCTCTAACGTGATGTAGACTTTGTTCAACACTTTTCTAACTTCATTTGGATTCCTCTCCTCGATTTTCACATCCTCTACCCTAGATCTTAGGTCGAATGTTGATGTTGGTGCAGCGACATAGAACGGTATGCCATGTCTTTTTGCAGCTATTGCTATGGTATAGGTACCGATCTTGTTTATTACATGGCCGTCGCCAAGCACTCTATCTGCTCCAACAATAACTTTGCTCACCATTTTCTTATACATAACATATCCAACCATGTTATCTGTTATTAGTGTAACTGGGATCCCCTCTTTTTTCAGCTCCCACACTGTGAGTCGAGCACCTTGGAGCACAGGTCTTGTCTCTGTTGCTATAACCTTGATCTTCTTTCCCTTATACCAGGCAACCCTGATAACTGCTAGTGCTGTTCCAAAAGCTGATGTTGCCAATGCACCAGCGTTGCAGTGTGTTAGAATAGTATCTCCATCTTCTATGAGCTTCTCGCCAACTTCGCCAATTCTAATGTTTGTTTCAACATCCTCGTTATATATCTTCAGAGCCTCTTCAACAACAGCTTTCTTCAAATCATCTACACTAATGTACCCTCGTAGAAGCACCTTTTTAATTCTGTCCAAAGCCCAGAAGAGATTGTATGCCGTAGGCCTTGTTCTGCCAAGTCTCTCAACAGCTCTGAGACCCAGAAGCCTCAGCTCTTCAGCATTATTTGTATTAGCATTTACAATAGTCGCTGCAACAGCAAACGCTGCTGCCACGCCTATGGCTGGAGCGCCTCTGATCTCCATGGTTTCTATAGCCTTTGCTATTCTCTCATAATCACTACTTTCTTCGTATACCTCTTGATGAGGTAAAAGGTTTGTGTTGAGCCATCTAACACCTTTTCCGGTCCATTCAATTGCTTTGATTTTTATCGGATACATACATGCACCGAATGAGCACTATGAAAAAACATATTTAAACCTTGTTTACAAAGCACAATTCTAAACACTGTTAGATCATTTTCAAAGGGCTAGCGAAGCAATGTCTGCAAAAAAGAAAATTGTATTAAAGATTCTAGGAAATGGTGAAATAGTCATAGCTTCTGGTGATTTAAAGACAGAGAAGTTTATGCTCAGTGAGAAAGGTTTTGTTGACCCAGCCCTAGCATTCTACCTTGTTTACAGTGGCACGGCCGATGTAGTGGATGAAAGCAATACAAAGATCGATTTCGAGGAATTCGTAGAGAAAATTCAAAGCAGACTTAAAGGTTCTGTTTTCCTAGTTTTGATGGATTTGCTGAAGAGAGGAAAAAAGGTTTTGCCTGGACATTCTGAGAATGAGCTAGTTATAGTTGACGAGAAGGTGAATGTTCTTGTACTTGACGAGGACGCTATTGTCAGAGTTGATGATCTTTACAACGGTGTTGATAGAGCTATTAAACAGGGATACAAGCTAATTATAGCTGTTGTTGATATGTATGGTGATGTAACGTACTATGAGGTTTCAAAAATGTCTTTTCCAAAGATTGAAAGAGGCGGTGAATTCATTTGAAGGAGTTGCTAGAGCCTATACGTGGCTTTAGAGATTATGTCCCACCTGAGAGCGATGCAATAACATGGATTTGCGACAACTTCAAAGAGGTTGCTAGACTGTTTGGCTATAGAGAGGTGAAGACACCAACAGTAGAGAATTTCAAGCTTTTTGCACTGAAATCTGGTGAGGAGATAAGAAACTCTATGTATGTTTTCAAGGATAAGGGGGATAGGGAAGTTGCTCTAAGGCCAGAAGTCACACCAAGTGTTATAAGGGTTTATCTTAAAGAGCTGAGATCGTGGCCAAAACCCCTAAGACTATTCTATGTAGCTAATGTGTTTAGATATGACGAGCCCCAATATGGCAGATACAGGGAATTTACACAAGCTGGCGTAGAGATATTGGGTGGAGACGGCACTCACTATGATTCTGAGCTAATAGAGCTTCTAGAGGAGTTCTACCATAGGATAGGCCTCGCCAGAAGAGTCTACAAAGTAAACAATGTAGCAATATTCAAAAAGATTGCAAAAATAGCTAGGTTTACAGACGAGGAAACTGAGAGAATGCTGCATCTGCTCGACAAGGGAATGTTTCAAAATGTTGCAGGCATGTTTGAATCGAAGGGGTTTCCCAAATACAGCGAACTTGTAATGTTTCTAGCAAATGCATACAAGGAGGGCTACAACATAGATGGTGTTATAGCAAAGCTATCCGAGCTGAGGGTTTACGACGAGCTTAGAGAAGACATAGAGCTTCTAGCCAAATACATAGATATGGTTAAGGGAATCGGCGCCAATGTTGTTGTGGATCCTGGTTTCGCAAGAGGCATAGCATACTATACTAGCATCATATTCGAGGTACAGGTACCCGGCATGACAATCAGCATAGCTGGTGGTGGCAGATACGACAATCTAACAACAGTTTACGGAGGTGAGGAACTCTCTTCAACAGGTTTTGCAATAGGTGTTGAAAGAACTTTGCTAGCACTGCAAAACCTTGGAATAGACTTGGAAAAGCTTCTGCATAGACCATCCACATTATTTCTGCTACTAGATGAGTCGATTAGGAGAAACAGCAATTTGAATACCTTACTGAAGCAGTTGAGAGGTAGAGGTGTTGTGGTTCAGCTAGAGGTTTCGCCACCAGCAAAAATGAGTAGATGGCTTGAATACGCATCTAAAACAGGCTTCGACTATGTTGTTATAATAGGTAGGAAAGAGGCTGAGAAGGGCATGGCAGTTGTGAGAGATTTAAAGAGGTGGAGCCAGACTGAAGTTGATTTGAATCATCTAGTAGAGGTGCTTGGACATGAAACTAGGTGAGGTAGAGGAACCGTTTCTTTCAAAGGATATGAAGATAGAGGATTTAATTAATCTATATGCAAAGATACATGGCTTCATGGCTTCTCACCTGTTTGATGCGATAAACATTGTGAGGGAAATTAGGGACAAATGCGACGTCAGAGTAATATCATTTACAGGCAACATTGTTGCTACAGGTGTTAGAAGCATTATAGCTCAGCTAATCAAGGAGAAGATATTCAATGTTGTAATAACAACCTGTGGCACCATAGACCACGATATTGCGAAGAGTTTTGGCGGCAAGTATCTAAAGGGCTTTTTCGATGCAGACGACTCTGAGCTTCATAGAAGGGGCATCCATAGGCTGGGCAATGTTTTCATACCTGTGGATAGCTATGGCCCGCTCATTGAGAGAGTTACTCACAGATTCTTGCAAGAGATAACATTGCAGGAAAAATCGAGGGTATTTGGCGTGAGGGAACTTCTCCATGAGATTGGGAAGAGAATAAATGATGAGAGGTCTATACTGAGAAGCGCAGCAATTTCAAATGTGCCCATATATGTTCCAGGTTTTCTGGATGGGGCCTTTGGGACAGCGCTGCTAACATATTCTCAGTTCAACAAGCTTAACCTAGATGTGTTTAAAGATGAGAAGGAGCTAGCAGATATAGTATTCCATGCAAAGTGTATTGGAGCTCTAATAATCGGCGGTGGGATAAGCAAGCATCACACCCTTTGGTGGGCGCAGTTCCATGGAGGCCTAGACTATGTGGTTTATGTGACAACAGCTACCGAGTGGGATGGTTCTTTAAGTGGTGCAAGGCCTAAAGAGGCGATTACGTGGGGGAAGCTAAAGGAGAATGCTAAAAGTGTTGTTGTATATGCTGATGCCACGCTAGTGCTGCCTATAATAGCTTATGCAGCCCTCTATATGAGGTAGCATTTCAATTCTTTTTCTAAGTACCTTTGATATTATTGCTTATAATTTCTCTCATAGATAAATACAGTGATTTAGGCAGGTGCTGAGGCGCAGAATAAGAATGAGTGTTGCAGAGAAGTTTAGGAGTATAAGCCCTGCAGAATTTTTCTATCGAAACAAGGAGATAGCTGGTTTTGCAAATCCCGCTAGAGCACTGTACCAATCTGTTAGAGAGCTTGTTGAAAATGCTTTAGACGCTACAGATGCCCACGGCATTTTCCCAGACATCGCAATATCTATTGAGAGGGATCAGAATAAAGCCTATGTATATAGGATAACCGTTAAAGATAATGGGATCGGCATACCAGAGAACTACATACCCGACGCCTTTGGCAGGGTCTTGTTCAGCTCAAAATATGTTTTGAGGCAGACAAGAGGGCTTTTCGGCCTTGGCGCAAAGATGGTTGTTCTATATGGTCAGATAACTGTTGGCGAACCTGCAGAGATTGTGTCAGCAACAATCAATTCTAAAAAGATCTATAAATACAAAATAATGATAGACATTAAGGAGAACAAGCCAATCGTACTAGAGAGAAGCTGGTGGCAAAACAAAACCGGTTGGCATGGAACAATGGTGAAAGTAGCTGTTGAAGGGGATTGGAGCAAGGCAAGGCAAAAGGTTTTGGAGTATATTAAAAGAACAGCTATTGTATCGCCGTATGCTAACATAGTTTTTAGGAGTCCTGATGGAGAGATAAAGATATATCAAAGAGTTGCCAACATGTTGCCTCCGCCACCAAGAGAGGCAAAGCCACATCCACATGGAGTAGACCTCGAAATGCTGAAGGCGATGATAAGCGAAACAAAGGCTCAGACGCTTATCGAGTTCCTTTCAGACGAGTTCCAAGGTGTTGGCAGAGTACTTGCAGAGAGATTTGTTTCCACCTATGGATTCGACCCTAATATAAATCCAAAGGATCTTTCTAAAGATGATCTAGAAAAACTTGTTAGAGCATTGAAGGAGTTCAACGAGTTTAGAAAGCCTAGAGCAGACCATCTCTCACCCATAGGATCTGAGCTTATCAAAATAGGTCTAAACACCATCCTAAAGCCTGAGTTCACCGACGCCATCACTAGAAAGCCTGTTGTATATGAGGGACACTCTATGGTAGTTGAGGTTGGGATAGCATATGGAGGTGCTATAGAGCCTCTTGAAGAGCCAATGTTGCTGAGGTTCGCAAATAAAATACCGCTTCTATATGATGAGAAGAGCGATGTTGCTTGGAAAGTCATATCAGAGAATATTGATTGGAGTTACTATGACATAGTGTTCCCAGCTCCAATAGCCATTCTAGTCCATGTTTGTGGAACCAAGATACCTTACAAAGGTGTTGGCAAGGAAAGCATAGCTGAGGTTCCGGTGCTAGAGCACGAGATAGAGGAGGGGGTTAGATATGTTGCTAGATCCCTGAAACTGTATCTAGCCAAGAAACAGAAAGAGGAGGAAATGGCTAGAAAGGCGATAACATTGATAAAGTATATACCAGAAATTGCGCGAGCTCTAACAACATTTGCAAAAGCAAATCCAGAGCCTATTAAAGCTGAAGTGCTAGAGTCAAAGCTTTTCGACTTAGTTAAAAACAGGTTTAGAGACTCTCTAAAGAATATTTCATCGCCTAGAGATGTAGTGTTGTCACTTGAGTAGGGTGAGGGTAGATGTCTGAAGAACATGTAAAGAAATTCATGTCTTCTGTAGACATCAAGGCTAGAATAAGAGCGGCTGAGAAATTCAGCGAGGTTTTTGATAATGTGGTTAAAGCAGTTCTAGGTGGGGAAGAACCAAAGCTTGTAATACCAAAGAGGACGCTGTCAAATACTATATATGATAAGGAGAGGGGTTTGCTTCTACTTGGCCCAGCAACATTTGAGAGAAGCTTCCTAGATGTTAAAGAAGCGAGAAAGTTTATGCAAACACTTCTAATGGCTAAGATAATATACGATGCTCTTATAAACAATGAGTATCCAACTATAAGAGATCTGTTCTACAGAGGTAAGCACAGTATTAGGTATAGAGATCATAAAGGGAGAATTGAAGAGGAGAATACATGGGATGAGCAAAAAGAAAGCGATGCAGTTCTAAGGGATATAGAGGTTCTGGTTAATCTACTTAGAGAGGAGATGCTGATTCTAAGCAAGGAGAAGGGCAAGGTTGTCGGCGATATGAGGATTAGATCCGGAGATGATGTTATAGACCTTAGTAAAATGGGTCACGGAGCCTATGCGATAGAGCCAACACCAGATCTGATAGAGTTCATCGACGTTAATGCAGAGTTTGTGCTTGTTGTGGAGAAAGATGCTGTGTTCCAGCAACTACATAGAGCAGGTTTCTGGAGAAAGTATAAGGCAATACTTGTCACAAGCGCTGGGCAACCAGATAGAGCAACAAGAAGATTTGTAAGAAGACTAAACGAAGAGCTTAAGCTACCTATCTACATACTAACAGATGCAGATCCATATGGATGGTACATATACAGCGTGTTCAGAATAGGCTCAATAACGCTATCATATGAGAGCGAAAGGCTTGCAACACCAAAAGCAAAGTTCCTAGGCGTCAGCATGACGGATATATTTGGGGATAAAAACAAAAAGCCATATCTCTCAGATGCTGAGAGAAGAAACTTCATAATAAAAGCCAAGAAGACAGACATTAAAAGAGCGCAAGAGCTCTTGAACTATGAATGGTTCAAAACAGAAAAATGGACAAAAGAAATAAACATATTCCTACAAAAACAAAGCAAACTAGAAATAGAGGCTCTAACAGGGAAGGGACTGCACTTCCTAATGGACACATACATTCCAACAAAGATTCACACACAAGACTTCATAGAATAGAGTGTTAGTACAATAAAACTTTTAACCAGAAAAACAAATGATACTAATAACGGCAGAACGCCGCCGTAGCTCAGCTGGGAGAGCGCCCGTGAGCACCCGTGCATAATGCAAAACACTCAGAGCGGGTGCTCGGCGAAGCTGAAGACCGGGAAGTCGGGGGTTCAAGTCCCCCCGGCGGCATTTCTAACATATTCAAAGCGTAGGATAATGATGTAATATAGCGATAACCTTATTACTCCTAATAAACAGAAGTATTCTACAGCCAAAGCCTATGTGAGCCGGGGTGGCCGAGCGGTCTAAGGCGTCGGGCTGCAGCGGGCTTTTCCGGCAAAAACCGCCTGTCGAGACCCGATATTCCCCGGGTTCGAATCCCGGCCCCGGCTCCATTAAACCAAGAACATAGGTTTTTAACTATCTTGAATTAAAGCTTATAATACTCGCATAAAATTCAAATTAGTATAGCGTACAGGGCCCGTCGTCTAGTCTGGTAGGACGCCGCCCTGACGAGGCGGAGGTCCGGGGTTCAAATCCCCGCGGGCCCACCAAAGAATAGACTTTTATTTAACTTCTTTTAAAAGTATTTTATAAGCCGATACTACTTAATTAAATCTCTGGAAGATGCATGATTTGGCCGAGGCAAACGATGTTTATATTTTTATGACTGTTCCATCTTTCAAGGCTATTAGATATGCTGATGGGTTTTTGTATGCTCTAAAGCTAGTGAATGTAGTGGTTGCCTCGGTTTCTGGGGTAGAAACGGTGTTTATGGTCTTTTAGGATTGTTTAAGTCTTTTTGAGGCTATGGGGTAGGCTGGTGCTAGATGTTTGGAAAGCTTTTAAATCTTGGAGACTGCAAATCTAGTTGGTGACCCTCGGGTGTGTGAGGGTGGCTAACCGCCGTAGCCTGCCCGAGGGAGACCGTGATGAGCCTGAGGGTGGCTGTAAATAACCATAAAATATCCTGAACAACCGCTCTCAGGTAAACGGCTTGTGGCCAAACCATAGTGAGGATATCCAAGAAGAGTGCGAGGAGCCGAGATGGCTGTAGATGACCTCTAAAGAAAATAAAATCGTTGTCGGGTGAACAGCGATAGATCTCAGAAACGTTAAGTTTGTGCATCAGGCCAAAGCTTTTGTGTAAGATTGGGTAAACATGTTCACAGTATAATGTAGTTCTAGTGCATTGAGTTATATCTCATAGCTTCTATCGAGAACCTTTTTCTCAATTTTTTGTGCTTCTAACGATGATGCTATATAATCGAATGCTTTTTCTGGGTCTGTATGCGCACCACAACTATATACATCTACGGTTGCAAAACTGTGTTCAGGCCATGTGTGTATCGATATATGGCTTTCCAATACAATCCCCACAACACTAACTCCATTGCCTATTTTCCAAGACTTGATGTCGAGAAGAGTCATATTTCCGATTTTTGCAGCATTTTTCACTAGATTTATTAAATATGCTATGTTGGCTAGCTTTTCAGAATTACAGTTGTATAGATTGCCTGCCACGTGTCTGCCATGTATCAGCGTTAACCTCTTTGTAGCACTCATTTCTGTTCACCAAGAGCTATGTCTCTGAAGTATTTATAAGCTTTTCTATCAAAAATTAATTGAAGACCTTTAAAAACCCTATTTAAACTAGTTAATAACTCACTTAATTTTTACGAGCCCCCCTATAAAAATATGGTCTAGTCTATATTAAGCTAGTTTATGTCAAAAGTATTTAACAGCCTTTAGGAATGTAGTTATAGGTAAACAAGTACTATGGACAGCAAGATTTTATCTAATATTATGCAGTACATTAAGGATGATGATTTAAAGAAAAAAATATTGTCGTTGTCTGTTGAAGAGATCAAGGTTCTAGAATACTTTATTCAAAATATTTCTGTGGGTACATTAGTCGCTATAAGAGAATTGAAGTTTTTATATAGAATTAATGACCCGAAGGCTGTGATTAGGAAATTGATAGAGAAAGGATTGATTGAACAGGGATATGGTTGCTACTCTTTATCAAAAACACTTAGAGAGGTTCTCTACTCCATTATAGTTTCGGGTAGAGGATGATTTAAAGTAATTGACTACTTATCGCCATTCTTTGTCTACGTACAACTCTGAATCGACGTTCACTAACCTTTTTTAGATTTTCTTTTCCTAGCTCTTCTTTTTCTTTTCCTAGTCCTGCTTTTCTTCTTGCGTTTTGCTGTGCTTTCAAATATCTTGACCAAGTCATTTGATTTGATATGCTCTACACCCATACTAGTTACTATGATTAATCCTGTAAAGCTATCCAATATTTTTATTGGATTGAAAAAGGCGTATAAATTATCATGAGAAAAATCAATTGCAAATCCACTACTATAATCATCTTCCTTAATACTTGTCTCGCCCTCGCCAATATCCTTTAGAACAACGATTTTAAGAAGCCTCGCCAGATATGGAACAGGTATGATAAAGTAGCTTGGGTCTGTTTTGAGCTCTTTAAAAAATATTGTTGAATATATCTTATCATAATAATTGATAGTGGCTTTAACAACACCTTCTCGAAAGTCTTCTTCAAGTTTTGAATTAATCCAGGACTCAAATGTTTCATCGTTTTCTACGAACTTGTAGGCTACTTCCTCTTCTTCCAGAGCCTCTAGAGACTCTCCACATTTCTTTAGAACATATAATACAAAAAGCGGGGTTTCATATGGCTGGAAGCAGTATTTCTCTACAGCTATATCAACTGATTTCGTTTTACTCATTTCTTATAACCTATTTTCCTAAGAAACTCATATCTCTCGCGTTTCTCATTGGCATCCTCAACGCCTAGGGGTGTAAAACCATCGACTACCCCAATAACTCCTCTACCCTGATTTGTCTCTGCAACAATTACCTGTAGAGGATTTGCCGTAGCAACATATATTCTAACAACCTCTTGCACGTTCTTTAGAGCATTCAATACATTAATGGGCCACGCGTTCCTGATATAGAGTACAAATATATGTCCAGCCCCTATCTTCAAGGCAACATCTACAGCGAGTTTAACAAGCTCTTCATCATTTCCATCATATCTAACAAGTCTCTTTCCACTAGCCTCATTGAATGCTATCCCAAATCTTATATTAGGAACAGAGGTCACTAAAGCCTCGTATAGATCCTCCACGGTTTTAATAAAGTGGCTCTGACCTACAATAACATTTGCTCCATGTGGTATCGGAACATCTATAACCTCAATTTTTTTGATGGATGAGGACATAGCAACCTCACTATAGATACTATGGATAGAGTACACTGAAAAAGTTTACGTTCATAGTTATTCAACTTAGCATTGCATTAAATAGATGTATCACGTGTTTTGAGTTACTGACATAGAGGTGGTTGAACAAGCAGTAATTGACAACTATAGACAAAAGAACTATTAAAGGTGTAGCTAAAATATGAGTATAGCACCAATATTAAGCTACTTAATTGGTGTAAGGCTTTGGTGTACGCAAAGATATGCTTTAATGTGGTCGGCTCATATGCAAGTGTTGAACTATATAATGACGATGGAGCTTATGTAGATGGTGGCACATACAATAATGTAAAGTTTATTGAGATAAACGGCATTGTAAGAATTGATGTAAGTTCTATAGGCATGGGAAAAAATGTTATCTGCATGTTCGCTGAGAATGTGAAAAAATGGAATTTTACCGAAGGTGTATTAAAGATTGGGTAAAATTCAATTCAAAATTGAAGACACACGAAGCAATACCGGAAAGCATAGAAGGATTGCAAAAATATTTATTGTTAATGATAAAGGGGATATAGTGCCGCCAAAGATTACCAACTCTTGGAAGTGTAGAGGCCTGTACACAAGAGGCGAAAGCAGATGTGCTAACATTGATTTAGAAAATGGCTTTTTTGCTGTATTACTTGAATTAACTATAAACTGGCGGAAGAAAGTGAGGGGCTATATTTCCATAGTAAACCACGATGGTTTGGAATTGCTTAAGACCAAATACGTGAATGGAAAGCTAAGATATGTTTCTGGAAAAAAGGATATGATTAATTTAATTAGCAATGTGCTGAAAAATATTGAGGCTGAGCTGAAGTGAGTGCAGTTGAAATTGTTAGAGCAATTGAAAAAACTGTTAAACAGTATGGTTTCCTCATCGCACCTATGGAAAGCGGAAATAGAATAGTGGATTACTTAAGAAAATCCAATTTGATACATTTATTTAGAGTAAATAAAATTAATGATTTTATTGTACTAGAATTCAATGTTTTATCTTGTAACCATGAGTGCAATACTCAGTGCCATAACCATAATGGCTACAGAGATAACGAGTGTTTTACAGAATGTGTTTATGCCTGTAGAGAAGAAAGGTTTAGAACCTTAATGGATAAGATAGAAGAGTTATCTTAGAATAGATGCGATAACAGCTTTTGCTGTATGCAACCTATTTTCTGCTTGTTGCCATACAACAGAGTTTTGGGATTCTATAACCTCTTCAGTTACCTCCTCACCTCTGTGTGCAGGAAGACAATGCATGAATATGTAATCTTTTTTGGCATAGGACACAAGCTCTCTGTTGACTTGATACTCCTTTAGGTCTCTAATTCTCTTATCTCTCTCAATTTCCTGGCCCATACTGACCCATACATCAGTGTATATCACATCAGCATCTTTAACAGCTTCTACTGGGTTTCTCACTATTGCAATGTAACCACCACTTCTCTCAGCATAATTCTTAGCTATGCTGTATAGCCTAGTATCTGGTTCGTATCCCACTGGGGTGGCTATGTATATAGAGCCTCCAAGCATGGTAACCGCCAGCATTAGGCTGTGTGCAACATTGTCTCTACCATCGCCTACAAAAGCCACTTTAACCTTTCTCATATCCTTTTTGAACTCTAGTATTGTCATTACATCAGCTAGTGCTTGAAGTGGGTGTTCAAAGTCGCTTAAAGCATTTATCACAGGGATTTTAGCGTATTCTGCTAGCTCTAAAAGTGATTTATGGCTATAAACCCTGGCTGCAATGCCATCAACATATCTTTCTAACACCCTTGCCATATCTTTTATGGGTTCTCCTCTTGCAAGTTGTAGTTCTTGGGATGATAGGTAGAGGGATCGCCCACCAAGCTGCTCTACAGCAACCTGTAGACTTACCCTAGTTCTTGTACTGTGCTTCTCAAATATCAACGCCATAATCTTTCCATTCAATATATCTAGATATCTTAACCCATTATAGTAAAGCTCTTTGAGCTTGAAGCTCAAATCTATTAATGATTTTAGCTCCTCTACAGAAAGATCCGTTATAGATAGCAAATCTCTGTTACGCAGACTATCTACAAACATGATGCACACCTAGCAACACTCAGCAGATTATTTTCTAAACCACATATCTAAACTTGTTGTAGTTGATTTTATAAATTCTTTATACCCTTTTTCAAGTCTTTTAATAGCGTTTTCAACTCTATCTGGCGAAAAGTCGTGTTCCTTGACCAGGATCTGAATAATCCTATTTCTATCTGGTTCTCTCCACTCAATATTAACATTTTCGTTTACTGGGGGGTTAAGGAAATAGGCCTTTATTTTCAAAGGATCTTCAGGAAACCTTGCTTGGGGAATATATTTCAATGCTTTTTCTAGGGATCCATGCATTCTAATCATTTGTAACGCTGTCTTAGGTCCTATTCCTTCAACCCCATCTGGATTATAATCTGTTCCCATCAATATAGCTATATCTATTAACTGCTCCCTCGTTATCCCTAGAGCTCTGAGTAGAGTGTCTAACTCTATTATCTCTGGTTTTATCTCAATATATATGTCTTTGCCTGGAAGTTTTCTCTTACCCGATATTGTAAGGTTTCTTACCAGCCTTGGACTACCAAAAAGAAGAGAGTCGTAGTCCTGGCTTGCAGCTGCCCAACACAAACCCTTCTTAGCTAAGTATGCAGCCTGTGCCTCTCCCTCCTCTAATGCTTGGACATATGGTATGCCCATAGCCTCTAAAAGCTCTTTTGCATCCCTAACCATATCACTCTCAAGACTCACAGATTGGATGACATATTTTGCAGCCTCCTCAACAGCTCCCTCTTCATATGCTTTCTCTGCTAGCCTCTGTGCCTTTTCCTTTCTCAATCTCCTTCTCTCTAGCTCGGCTCTCTTAAGTTCTGGAGGTTTACCATCAAATACATAAACAGGTTTTATGCCGTTTTCAACCAGGTTTATAGTTCTGTAGAAAAGACCGCTTAGATGACTCGTTATTCTCGATTTCGAATCCATTAGTGGTGTTCCATCTGGCTGTCTTATGGCAGCCAGAAACTGATATAGAGCATTATAGGCATCAAGTGCAATAATTCTTCTTGCAAGTTGCCTTAGATCAGTTATTTCGGTTCTGCAATTAGGTGGTATTAGATCTTTTAGATTAACACCCATGTCAAATTTCCAAAAACTTTTTGTGTATGAGAGATTTAAAACTTATTGTGATATAATCTTTCTTGTGGATGGTTTGGGTGTGACTATTAAACTATCCTTCTGCTTTCTGGCGTCTACAAAACCCTCAATTTCTAGATACATTATTAGATTCAGCAGCTCATTGTATGAGATTTCAGTCTCTTTTTTTAATAGCTCTAGCAATTCCTTATCTTCAGCTTTACCATTCTCCTTTACGAATTCTAGTATTTTTTGCTGCATTCTTCTCTTTGTCAACATCTATGTCTACTCCCTATTATGCACCCACTCTCGTAACATATATGACTTCCACGTTGTCTATATCATCAACGCTTTTTATTATTTCCTCAAGATTTTCTGTACCGCCTTCAATGTCTTCAGGCAATATGAAGTATAGATCAAGTGCTTTATACCCAAAAGCTATTTCAACAGGCTCCCACTTCATTAAAGCATATACTGTCTCTTTAATCTTCAGCTGGATTTTCTCAATGATTCTTGTGAAATCCTCCATAACTTCTTTTGGATAAGCTCTTACAACAACTACAACATTGCCTGGCATGGTCTACTCACCCAGCTAAGGCCCTTCGAAACCACAGTTAGGACATTTGTAGGGGACAGCCATTGTTCTACACTTATAGCATCTCCATATAACAACACCTCCACAGTTTGGACATTTAAAGCTAACAGCCTTCTCATCAGGTGCTATAGGCTTTTTACAGCTCGAGCATATTCTTATACCGGCTATTTCATGAAGCACAATTTTTGTGGTAGCTACTGCCAGTATTATTCACCTTAGTTTAATGGAATTCACTACCAATTGAATTTGACCAGCGCAGATTTAAAAGCCTATTAATTCTTTCGTAGCAGTAACAAACCATATGTGGATACTGAAATGAGTGAGATAAAGCAAGTCATTGTTGTTAGAACTGATATAAAAATGGGGAAAGGAAAACTGGCTACACAAGTAGCTCACGCCGCTGTTGAAGCCGTTCTGCAATGTCTTGAGAAAAAACCTTGTAGAGATATAATTGCTGAATGGAGGAGACAGGGTCAGAAGAAGATAGTCGTCAAGGTTAAAAGCCTAGAGGAGCTACTGAACTTGAAAAGAGTTGCAGATGAACTTGGGATAACTACAGTTCTAATAGCTGATGCAGGATTAACCCAGTTGCCACCAGGAACCATAACAGCATTGGGGTTAGGGCCTGCACCAGCTGAGATCATTGATAAGGTTACTGGAAACCTACCATTGTTGTAATAAATGGATATTTGGAGGCGTTCTCATTGAACTTTTTAACAACTTCCTTGCTGGATATTTTACTTGGCTTACAAGTTTACACATATCCAAACATATCTACGCGTTCGGAATCGCTTGGAGGTATATTTGTTTGGATAGAAAGGCCAGAGGGTTTTGTGGTTACGGAGAATGTGAATCTGATCAATCTTAAGGAGGTTTTCGATAGATTATCTAAAAGTCCTATGCAAATTGATAGAGATGCGAATAACAGGTACTGTGTTTATGTAGCTAAAAAGCAGAACATCGATTCGATGTCCCTAGGGTATCTTTTGAAATCTAGCCTTAATTGCAATGATTTTGAGGTACTGGGCCTAAAAGATGCCTATGCTATAGCCTATCAGGCTGTGGTATTATCTGGGTGCAGAAAACATGAAAGTAGCGTCAAAATGATTTCTAGTTCTGCCATCATAGAGGCATATCTATGGTTTTGCAGCCTATCAAGACCATTTTTAATGCACAATTCAAATAAATTTGATATAAAGATAGCCTTAGATCCGCATGCCGCTTTAGACGATTTAATAAGAGCCATTAACACTCTTAAGGATCATGATTATCAGTTTCTAAACTTTTTTGGCTATCAAAGATTCGGATCCAGAAGACCCATTACTCATATCCTTGGCAAGGCTCTTATCAAGGAAGATTTTGAATTGTTTCTCAAAGTTTTATGCAAGAGCCCTCCAAAAAAATCAGCTATGTTATATAGGAGTTTGGAGGATCGGCTATGCCGAGCAGATAATCATCGTATTGATGAAGAGTTGAAAAATTTGTTAAAAGACCCCATGTACAACAGAATTATAAGGTTTTTTGTGAATGCATATCAAGCCTATTTATTCAATAGATTGCTTTCAAAAGTATGGCTTAATGTTGTAGAGCTACATAATGTTAGGGATGGGTTGCATGTACTGAGAAGAGAATTTAGATACCTTCCTTTGCCTGGCTACAATGTCCATGTTGGTGAGAACGTTAAAAGGTTTTTTGATGAGATTGTAGAGATAGAGGGTATAGATCTGAAAATGTTCTGCCAAAATAAACTAGAGGGGCTATGTTTCTACGGAGATTACAGAGAGTCTGTTACAAAAGCTTTTGACTTTGACTACAAAATAGAAAGCAATGTAATTTCACTTAGCTTTAGTCTTTCTCCAGGATCTTATGCTACACTATTGTTGAGAGAGGTAATGAGATGTAATCCCCTATTATATACCTAGGGGGTCAACCTCTTTTTGTCTCTTGGGAACAGCGTAACTTCCTTAACATTACTTCTACCGGTGAGCATAAGCATTAGTCTTGAGTAGCCCAGGCCCCATCCAGCGTGGGGAGGCATTCCATAGTCAAACCACTTTATGAAGAAGCTAAAGCTATCAACATTTAATCCACGTTCTTTTAGCGCCTCTATTAACTGGTCCTTTCTATGTATTCTAGAGCTGCCAGAGGCCAGCTCTAGATGCTTCCATATCAAATCGAAACTTTCGCTATACATGGGGTCATCATCCTTCGGTTTTGTGTAAAAGGCTCTTACTTTAGTTGGGAACTCTACAATGAAATATAGCGGAGATTCTATAGACTCGCTTAAAATTCTCAAATGAGTTGTTGACAGGTCTTCACCGGGCTCCACGTAAACTCCTTTATCTCTAAGCATTTTAATGGCATCAACGTATTTTATTCTTGGCAAAGGCAGAGAAATATTTGGCAATTCATAGTTTAATATCTTGAGATCATCCTCATTCTCTTCTTTGACAGCTTTTACAATCTCGTAAACAACATTTTCAAGGATTTTCATAACATCTTCGTAGTTCATGAATGCAGCTTCTATATCTATGCTTATGAACTCTGCCAGATGATATGGGGTATCACTTTCCTCAGCTCGCCATGCAGGAGCTATTTCAAACACCCTTTCAAGCGATGCTGCCAAAAGCTCTTTGTAAAGCTGCGGACTTTGAGCCAGAAAAGCTTCTTTCCCGAAGTATATTACTGGAAATAGGCTTGCACCACCTTCTGTGGCAGAAGCTATGATTTTTGGTGTAAAAACCTCTACAAATCCATATTCTCGCAGCACTTCTCTAACAGTCTTTAATACTGTATCACCTATTCTAACAATCGATCTCATCTCAGCTCTTCTCAGATCTAGAACTCTTTCTCTAAGTCTTGTATCGATATCGGCAGGAACCTTACCACTTACATCAAGTGGTAGAGGCTTCTTTGCCACATTTAGCAACTTAATCTCGTATGGGACTATCTCAACACCTCTAGGCGCCCTAGGATCCTCTTTAACAAGACCCCTTACTTGAACAACAGATTCAAAAGTAAGTTCTTCAGCGATATCCAATAATTCTTTCGATGCACTATCCTTTGATATGGTAACCTGTACGATCCCACTAAAATCTCTGACAACTATGAATTTCTTTCCTCCAAGATCCCTTATCTGGTGAACCCATCCCGCTATCACAACATCTTTTCCGCTGAACTCCTTCGTAATATTGCCGCACATAACATTCTTGTATTTGGTTTCCATGGCGTGGCTACCTGAGTGCATTACATTAAGTCTATAACCACCAATAAAATATTTTTATAAAATTTTCAAAAACGAATACACAAAAAGCTAGATGTATTATAAGGATAGTGGATTTAAGGCTAGTTAAATAAAAAGGGATTGTATAGCAGAGGTATATAAACCTTGGCAAATTGTGTATACTGTTAAAAAGATGATGATAGACGCAGGCCTAATGGATTAAAGATGATGGGACCCCTTTGGCTGATCTACATAGTATTCACATTTACGCTTTTTAACCAGCATTTCATTATAAGTAGATTACGTAATATGGTGGGCCGGTAGCTCAGCTGGAAGAGCGCTCGGTTGGCATCCGAGAGGTCCCGGGTTCAAATCCCGGCCGGTCCACCAAAAATTCTTTCGGTAGTCCCTCACTGCATATATAATCTCACAGAAAAATGTCTCTCTTGTAGTATTGTAAGGTCTGTTTTATGAATGATGATAGAAAGAGGATTGCAATATTAATTGCTAAAATAATCAATGATATTAATTTGGTGAAAAACCTATCAGTTGACTCTATGGAGTTTAAGATTATTGTCCAAAAACTGGGCTACCTACTTCAAAGAATTGGTGGCATTGACTATGGATTCAAATTTGGATGGTTGTCTAGGGGCCCTTATTCAAGAGGACTTCAAAACTATTATCATTATGTTGCGCAATATTTGAATGCTACCTGTACTAATTCGTTGAATGAGGTAGAAGCTGTAGCAGTTCAGAGAGTTGAAAATCTGCTAACTGATGTTAAAAATGCTTTAGGTTCAATAGATCACTATGCACTAGAGCTTATTGCGAGCCTAGTTATGTTGTGTTCTGATGTCTATCCAGCTCCAGATGATGTTGTCGAGGAGCTGGCAAGGAGAAAGAACGTGTCTTCAGATATAGCTAAGCAGCTATTCAGCATTGTGAAGAAATATGGTATTTGCATATAGGCTTACTTAGCTGTTAAGCAAGAGCAAGTAATACAAGTAATACTAGAGTATTATATTTGCTGGTGCAAGGTTTTGCATAAGTATAGAAGCAAGATTTTGAATAGCGCTGGCGCAAAGAAGATCTACGACGAAGTTCATGGCTACATAGATCTAACAGAAGTTGAACTCAAAATTGTTGATACACCCTATTTTCAGAGACTTAGATATGTAAAGCAACTAGCAGTGGCATGGTATGTCTATCCTGGCGCAACTCATACAAGATTTAGTCATAGTATTGGCGCAACTCATTTGATGGGTTTAGTAGCAGAAAAACTTGCAGAACTAGGCTATATACATTCATTTGACGATGTTCAGATGCTTAGATTGTCTGCACTTCTCCACGATATAGGGCATACACCGTTTAGCCATGCTATTGAGCCCTTTTACAAAGATTTGCTTGGCCTAGGCCATGAAGAAATCACTAGGATGATTATATTGGAGAGCGAAATTAGGGATATTCTTGACTATTTTGGCTATGACCCAAAAACAATTACGGCTGTGATAGAGGGTAGATATAGAGAGCCTATATATAATCAGCTTTTATCTAGCGATATAGATGTTGATAGAATGGACTATCTAATAAGAGATGCTATACATACTGGTGTAACCTATGGGATAATAGATCTGCAAAGAATAATATCTACACTTGTTGTGGATGGCGATGGGAATATAGCTATATTGGATAAGGGTATAGA